>CAJWWK010000021.1 GCA_913048295.1 uncultured Dehalococcoidia bacterium | reverse complement strand
TGTACTCCCTTCTCCATTGTTCTGTCAGTATCTGCACCTCCTTGAGTGAATAAAAGATCTCCCCGTTCACGAGGTACTGGCGGGTGGTACAACAAGGTATTGTTTGTCGCACGAGGAACGAGTGCAGGTCAATACAAAGACGGAAAACTGTACATCCTCAATATTCGTTAAACCTGCGTCACGGACGAACCCTATGATCGTCATATCGAACTCCAGGGTTTATGGCGTTTCACACTTGCACCGATCCTCGCGCCCAGAGGGTACCCGCCTCCCTGCGAGGGAGGGGCGGACAGCACCAACTCAACTCCGGCTCTACCTGGGCGATTCGGCCAATCCCTACCCTGCCGGAGAGAACGTGCCAGTGGCACCCCATGGCACCACCCTAGTCCATTGCCGCTCCGCCGTTTACGTTGATCGCCTGACCCGTGATTTCCGACGATTCGTCCGATGCCAGAAAGGCCACCGTCTTGCCGATATCTTCGGGTTTCTGCGGACGACCAAGCGGCATCGTCTTCTTGATCTGGTCGATAAAAATCTCGTGCGGCGTCAGTTCGGCGTAGTCCGGGTTGAGCTCCTTGTGGTTGATCGCGATCGCCTCCCACATCGGGGTCCACAGCCTTCCCGGGCAGACCGCGTTCACGTTGATATTGAACGACCCGAGCTCGATCGCCAGCAAGTGGGTGAACTGGATCGCCGCCGCCTTCGATACAAGATACGGCTGCTGGGCAGTGCCGCGGCCCTTGTCGCCGATGCCCCGCGGCTTGCGGCCGCCGTGCGAAGCGATAATCACGATCTTGCCCTGCTCACGGGCCTTCATGTGCTCTTTCACGGCCTCCGTCGTGTTGGTCAGTCCCTGTACGTTGACCGCGAAGGTCATGTCCCAGTCCTGCTTCGTGAAGTCGACCCGCTCGGAAAAGCCGGGACCGCCTATCACGCCCGCGTTCGGAACACAGATATCGATACCGCCCAACTCGGAAATAGTCCGACCCGCAAAGTGTTCGAGCGATCCGGGATCGGTTACATCGACCGCGCCGGCTATTGCCTTCCCGCCCTTCGCGTTGATCGCTTCCGCAGTCTCCTGTGCAGCCCCGCCATCAAGATCGCATACTGCAACGGCAGCCCCCCGGCTCACCAGCACGCCCGCAATACCAACCCCGATACCGCGGCCCGCGCCGGTAATCATCGCAACTCTGTTTTCAAGTTGCCCCGCTATCGTGCTTGCCATCTTTTCGGTACTCCCCGAGTGTCTCTTTCCTGTGTTTTTGATCGTGGTCGGCAAATAATAGACCTCGCGGTCTTTCGTCGTCGCAATCGGCGGGCTGAACTGTAAACTTGAACCAGTGCGTCCGCAGCCTGCGGGCGTGTTTTTTTGTGTAGACGCGCCCGCCCGGTGCGGACTGCAGGAGCAACTCATTTGACCCAGCGCACACTGAACGGCACGACCCTCGAGACCCTCGTTTCACTTTCAAAGCGACGCGGTTTCGTATTCCAGAGTTCCGAAATTTACGGCGGACTCTCCAGCGTCTGGGACTACGGCCCGGTCGGCGTCGAACTGAAACGCAATGTAAAAGACGCCTGGTGGAAGTCGATGGTGCGCGAGCGCGACGACGTTGTCGGCATGGACGCATCAATCCTGATGCACCCCGACATCTGGGTGGCATCAGGTCACGTCGACAGCTTCACCGACCCGCTTGTTGAGTGCCAGGACTGCCATCGCAGATTCCGAGAGGACAAACTCGAAGGTGATACATGCCCCAACTGCGGCGGTGCATTCGGCGAACCACGCCAGTTCAATCTGATGTTCAAGACGTTTCTCGGCCCCGTCGAGGACAGCGCTGCAGTCGTCTATCTCCGTCCTGAAACTGCCCAGGCCATTTTCGTGAATTTTGAGAACGTCCAGACGACATCTCGAAAGAAAATCCCATTTGGCATAGCGCAGATCGGCAAGTCATTTCGCAACGAAATTACTCCCGGAAACTTCACATTCCGAACCCGTGAGTTCGAGCAGATGGAGATGGAGTACTTTTGCGAGCCGGGTACCGATGACGAGTGGCACGAATACTGGATGAACTGGTCGATGGTTTTTTTCACCTCCCATGGCATCCGGAGCGAAAAACTCAGGCTCCGCAATCACGAACCAGACGAGTTGCCTCACTACTCAAAGGCCTCGGCGGACGTTGAGTACGTGTTTCCGTGGGGCTGGGATGAGCTTGAAACTA
This sequence comes from uncultured Dehalococcoidia bacterium, assembly GCA_913048295.1. GTDB lineage: Bacteria > Chloroflexota > Dehalococcoidia > Lucifugimonadales > Lucifugimonadaceae > Lucifugimonas. The sequence continues at coordinate 32,978 of CAJWWK010000021.1, read as the reverse complement.
TTTCAAATCGCACAGATTTCGATCTGAAGGCCCATGCTGAAAAGAGCGGGAAGGATCTTTCCTACTTCGACGACCAGCAGAAGAAGCGATTCGTCCCATTTGTAGTTGAGCCCGCGATGGGCGCAGATCGAGCAGCGCTGGCGTTCCTGGCCGACGCTTACGACGAAGAGGGCGAAGGCAAGGATAAACGCGTTGTTCTGCGGTTCCACCCCGATATCGCGCCGTACCAGGTCGCCGTGCTCCCGCTATCGCGGAATGACCGGCTCGTACCGACGGCGCGACGCGTTTATGACGTTCTACGTCCGCATTTCAACACCCAGTACGACGATTCACAGAGCATCGGCCGCCGATATCGTCGACAGGACGAAATCGGCACACCTTTGTGTGTGACTGTCGACTTCGAAACGGTCGAAGATGACGACGCCGTGACCATCCGCAATCGGGACACGATGGAACAGGTGCGGGTGCCGGTCGACAATCTCGAAACGGCGATCCGGGATCAACTGGACCTGATGCGAAATGATTCGCAAGGCTGAGGCCGAGGCCCCGTTTGCTGGGAACCGTTGGCCGATAACGAGCGTAAAACTTAACGAATCTCACAATGCCGCGCCGATGCAGCAACGAGATACATCATATTAATACCGCCCAAGAACACTGACTGCACGACGCATGCCAACCGGAGTCGCCCGACCGATGAAACGCAACCCACAAGCCCGAACCATAAAGCGACTCTGGCTGCTGGCCCTGATCGGGCTGGTCGCAATAGCAGCCATCGCCTGCGGAACCGATAACTCTTCAGGATCGGTAGCCCAGGTCGGAGCGGGTGGTTCGACCGAAACCGTAGGAAACGCACCTCCAGTAACGGGCGAAACGTTTGCCCACGGGGAGTTCAGTCTCGAACTGAACGAAGGCAAACCGGTGCTGGTGAACTTCTGGTTCCCATCGTGCCCGCCGTGCAAAGCCGAACTGCCCGATCTCCAGGCCGCGTATGAGGAGTACGCCGATCGGGTAGCTTTCATCGGCATTCAGCAGCTTGGTGTCGACTCGCCCGCAAGTGGCGCAGAGTTCCTCGAAGATCTCGGAATTACCTACCCCACACTGCCCGACACGGGCTCGACGATCCAGTTCGCATACGAAGTTTTCCAGTTCCCAACCACGATGTTCCTCGACAAGAAACACGACATCTCCCGCCGCTGGACCGGTGGCATCAGCGCCGAGGACCTGGCAGAGCAGCTCGAGATTCTGGTCGCCGGATAACTCGTCAGCACCCCGCTCCGGATGCCATTCAGTCGCTCGGGGCTAATGACATAATCGCCCCATGTTTGGAGAAATAGCCGCAGGCGACTGGTTCATGCTGATCGTGCGCTGGGTCCACGCGATCGGTGCTGTCACATGGATAGGTGGAAGCGCATTTTTCGCGTTCGTGCTGCGTCCTGTCGAGAAGGCAAACCCCGATCTTGTCCAACCTGTTTTGCGGTCCATCGGCCAGGTATATCGCGAACTGGTCGATATTTCCGTCATTGCCATCATCGTGTCGGGGCTCGTACTGATGTTCGACCGGCTCACTGGCGACGACGCTTCGCCGGGCTGGTTCATCGTGCTTGGCGTTAAGCTGGCCCTGGCCCTCTGGATGTTCTATCTCGTGTGGGACTTCAGGCAGACGGATTTCAGGCCGTCCGACAATCCGACCGGGCTTGCCGCAAGGCTCTCGTGGCTCGTCGGCTACAACGCCATGGTGTTCTTGGGCGTTGTCGTATTCCTGCTGGCGTCACTGATGCGGGTCCTGTACGAAACGACCAGCAGCAGTTAGTGGGCCAACTGCCCCCTCTCCCCGGAGAGGGCTGGGGTGAGGGGAAAGCCACTGCTGCTACATTCACGCCCTTACCGCATCAGCGAAACGCCAGACCGGTCGGCGTCTTCCGCGAGTTCGAACATCGTACGGTTCAGCACCGGGTGAACGACCTCCGGGGCTATCTCGGCCAGCGGAACTAGCACAAACGCCCTCTCGTGGAGCCGCGGGTGCGGGACCGAAACGCCACTGGCGTCGACGATGGAGGTGCCATGCAGCAGCAGGTCCAGGTCCAGCGTGCGGGATGCGTTCTTCTCCTGGCGGCTGCGACCGAGCGAATGCTCGATGCTCAGTAGCTCGGTCACGACTTCGAGCGGGTCGAGCGTCGTGCTTACAGCCACTACCTGATTGAGGTATCTGGGCTGATAGCCATCGACTCCCCACGGTTTCGTTTCGTAGATCACGCTGATCGCGCCGGCAGTGCCGATACGTGAGAGCCGTTCGACGGCCCCCGACAGGTTTTTCGACCTGTCGCCGAGGTTGCTTCCGAGACCAATGTACGCGGTTACGAACCCGCCTGGCAATTTCGGCGAATCAGTCATCCCGCCCCCTCACGATGGCATCGCTCATCCTGACCACGCTCGCCATGTTTTTCACATCGTGGACTCGAACGATATCGACCCCACGCTGAATCGCCAGCGCAACGGTAGCAGCGGTACCGAACTCACGATTTTCGAGCGGTTCGCCGGTCACCGACCCGATGAACGACTTGCGAGACGAACCAACGAGTAGCGGCAGGGCAAGGTCAGTTCGGAGACGGGAGATATTACGCATCAGTTCGACCGACTGAGCAGCCGTCTTGGCAAACCCGATTCCGGGATCTGCAACGATGCTGGTACGGTCGACACCAGCGCCAGTAAGCAGTTCGACAGCCGACCCGAGATCGTCAAGAACATCGGCGACCACATCGCCCCGGTGCCCGCCGGGCCTGATGTGACTCACGACCACCCCGACACCGGCACCAGAGATCACGCTCGCCATTTCGGGATCGCCCAGCATCGACACATCGTTAGCAAGTACGGCCCCCACCTCGATCGCAGCGGCTGCAACCGCCGCTTTACGGGTGTCGATGGAGATGGGAGTGCTCACTCGGCCCGAAAGTGCCTCGATAACCGGTACGACCCGGTCGATTTCCTCATCGGTGGAGATGGATATTGCTCCCTGATACACGCCGGGGGGTCTCGACGATTCGCCGCCCACGTCAATGATGTCGGCACCCTCGTCTTCCACACGCAGGGCCTGTTCCACCGCTTCACCGACTCCGCCCGCCCCCCGGGCAGCGGAAAGAACACCATCGCCAGAAAATGAATCGGGGGTCACGTTCACTACACCCATGATGTAGGTACGACTTCCCCACACAAACTCATGGTTTCCGATGCGGAGCGCTGAGAGGGATACCTGTTGAATAAAAGACACTTTTACGAAGCTTTTGCTCTGCCGTGAGTCTGAAAACCAAAAAGAAACGACTGCCTCACACCAGTGACGATTTTAACACCTGAGACGGCCTAAAATGACCTTCAAGGCACAGTTGCTGCGCATCTTCACGTAAGTTAATATTTACGGGCGCTGTGAGCACTGTTTGTTTCTTGCGCTAATTCCGGTCGACCCTCCGGCCCCGGCCCAACCAAAAGTCGACTCCCACCCGAGCCTGTGAGGTACCCCATAGCCACCGAATCCAAGTCCGATGCGTCAGACGAGTCGGGACACCTCTCTAAGTTGGACGCCCTTGAAGCCCGCCGGACCGCGGCGCAACTCGGTGGCGGTGAAGCCAGGGTCGAAGCCCAGCACAAGCGCGGCAAACTGACCGCTAGGGAACGACTTGCGAGGCTGTTCGACGAAGGCAGCTTTACCGAGACCGACACGTTCGTCACCCACCGTTCGACCGACCTCGGACTCGACAAGCAGCGGTTCGAGGGTGATTCAGTCGTAATCGGCTACGGGACTATCGATGGCCGAAGCGTCTTTGCATACGCCCAGGACTTCACCGTGCTGGGCGGTTCCCTCTCGCAGGTCGCAGCCGGAAAAATTACCAAGGTGATGGACCACGCCATGCGCACTGGCGCACCGATCATCGGAATCAACGACTCCGGCGGCGCCCGCATCCAGGAAGGCATCGACTCGCTGGCCGGTTACGGCGAGATCTTCAAGCGAAACACGCTGGCATCCGGGGTGATCCCGCAAATCACGATCATCGCCGGCCCTGCCGCCGGAGGTGCGGTCTACTCCCCCGCCCTCACCGATTTCATCTACATGGTCGAAGGAATCGGCCAGATGTACATCACCGGCCCCGACGTAGTGAAGTCAGTAACCGGCGAAGACGTTTCGCACGAGGAACTCGGCGGTGCGGCGGTCCATGCCTCGCAAAGTGGCGTTGCACACTTTACGGCCGAGTCGGAAGACGCCTGTTTCGCCGACGTGCGCAGGCTGCTTTCATTCCTGCCCTCAAACAATGCTGAATCCCCCCCGGTAGTCGACCCGACCGACACCCCCGACCGCGCCGACCCCGCTTTGCGCGATGTAGTTCCCGATGCTGCCAGCCAGCCGTACGACGTGATGGACGTGATCACAAAAATCGTCGATAACGCCGATTTCCTGCCAGTCCACCACAACTTCGCACCGAACATCGTTGTGGGGCTGGCCCGACTCGATGGCCGGGTGATCGGGATTGTCGCCAACCAGGCGAACCAGATGGCCGGGATGCTCGATATTGACGCTTCCGACAAGGGCGCCCGATTCGTGCGTTTCTGCGACGCCTTCAACATCCCCCTCGTGACTTTTGTCGATGTGCCGGGGTTCATGCCCGGAACCCAGCAGGAGTACGGCGGCATCATCCGGCACGGTGCCAAGCTGCTCTATGCCTATGTCGAGGCATCCGTACCGAAAATGGCCGTCATCCTGCGCAAGGCGTATGGCGGCGCATATATCGTGATGAGTTCCAAAGAGCTCCGCTCCGATGTGAACCTCGCGTGGCCCGGTTCGGAAATCGCAGTCATGGGACCGGAGGGCGCGGTGAACGTGATCGGCAGGCGGGCGATTGCCGATGCCGAAGATTCCGATGCAAAACGGGCCGAGATGGTCGATGACTACCGGGAGCGGTTCGCAAATCCCTATGTCGCGGCCAACCGCGGCTACATCGACGACGTGATCGACCCCGCTCAAACACGTCCCGAGCTGGTGAAGGCCCTGCGCATGCTCGAAAACAAGGTCGACTCCCTGCCACCGAAAAAGCACGGGAACATTCCGCTCTAGCGATCTCCAAATGAACGAGTCTCTGAACAACTCTGACGACCACCAGCGAACCTACGCGCCCAACACGATCGGCCGGGCCGAGTTTGTCGATTCGGTAAGCCGCATGGCCGGTGAGGTTTGGGACTTTCACAATCGATTTAAGATCGGCTCAGGCCAGTTCCAAGATCAGGGTGCAACCGAGATAGTAGCCAACAGGACCAGCATTCTCGATGAGGAGATCGCCGAGCTCGCCCAGGCTATTGCGGAAAATGAGGGCGACGAAGCTGTGGCCGACGAAAACGCCGATGTTTTATTCGTGGCGATGGGGCATGCTGAAGCGATGGGGAGTTACGGCATTGAAGGTCTCGACCGCGTGACCGGAAAGTCGGCCGCAAAAACCAACGAAACCCATGCGATCAGGCCCGATACGGGCAAAGTATTACCCAGAAAAGGCAAACCTCACAAATGGGAGTGACTCGTTGTTTTCGAGTTATTTCATCCTGTGAGGTCGCAGTACGAAAATTGGACGAAAAACAGCACGGGTTGAGAAGGAACTAAAAATGAGATTCAAAGTGACGGTTGTTGGCGCTGGATTTGTTGGCGCAACTACCGCGCAGCGTATTTTCGAGAGTGGCTATGCCGACGTGGTGTTGATCGACATTGTTGAAGGCAAGCCGCAGGGCGTGGCGCTCGACATGCTCTCGTCGGGACCTGTAATCGGAACCGACGCCCAGATCATCGGCTCGAACACCTACGATGAATCGGTGAACTCCGACGTTGTGGTGATAACCGCAGGCATCCCCCGCAAACCCGGGATGAGCCGCGACGACCTGCTGATGACCAACATGAACATCGTCGGCTCCGTCACCGCAGAAGTCGCCAAACGCTCTCCCGACGCAGTCCTGATCATCGTCTCGAACCCCCTCGATGCGATGGTCCAGCACGCCTACAGGGTCAGCGGCTTCCCGAAAGAACGCGTGGTCGGCATGGCAGGAATTCTCGACACCGCCCGGTTCCGCACTTTCCTTTCGCAGGAACTCAAGGTTTCCGTCACGAACGTTTCGGCCTACGTACTTGGTGGCCACGGCGATACGATGGTCCCGCTGATCGGTTCGACTACTATCGGTGGCGTGCCGGTCGCACAGCTGATCGAGGCAAGTCGCCTTGAAGAGATTGTGCAGCGGACGCGCGACGGCGGTGCCGAAATCGTTGGCCTGTTGAAGACCGGCTCAGCCTACTACGCACCATCGGCGGCGGTGGCGCAGATGGTCGAAGCGATCCTGCTCGACCGCAAGGAGATACTCCCGTGTGCCGCCTACCTCGAAGGTGAGTATGGAATCGACGGTTTGTACGCTGGCGTGCCGGTGAAACTTGGTGCCGGCGGCATTGAGGAGATACTCGAAGTTGAGCTGACCGACGCCGAAGCCGCAGCCCTCAAAGCATCGGCCGACTCAGTGCAGGAACTGGTCGACATAATGGCAAAGGCATAAGCGCTTGCCAACCCCCTCTCCCTAAAAGGGAGAGGGTACGAATTAACCCCCGCCAGCGCACCTCAATGCGTTACTCTCTGTGCACGACCAAATCTCTGGAGAACGACGAATGGCACCTGAAGCTGAAATGCTGGATGCACTGAACTGGCGGCCAAAGCCCCCGGTCCCGTCGTCGCTTGAGTTCGCGTTCCTGGCGTGGGATTTCGAAAAGACAACTCCGGACTACCAGTACGAGATCGAGCTACCCGAAGCAGATTTCAGGCCGATGTATGTCGATTTCGTCTCCGCGGCCTACGCGGCCACGCTCGATGCGATTGGCGATCTCAGTTTTCCCGAAGGGTTTGGCGAAGGCCCCGGAATACTGTCCATCGTGATCGGTGTGTTCCCCGGCATGAAACGAGGCAGGGAGACCGATGAATTGTGGTCGATGGCCGTAGCGTGGGAGTTCGACACGTGGCTTGAGCGGATGCTGCGCATCAACGGCGGCGACGTCGTTGCGGCACGGGAGCTGATCGAAGAGCGCTGCCCGGTGCCCGACTACATTGCGAACGCGCCCGATCTGAAGACCGAGCTACTCAACTTCCCCGACGATCCGAAAGCGCCGGACCTGCGGATCCTGCTGCGCTGGATGGGCGCCCGCGGCTGGAACGACGACCGAATCCGCGGGATAGTCGAGGCGCACAGTATCATGCTGAACGACTGGTTCAAAGGCGCGCACTTCGTTAACTACGACTAGATGTCTCGCGATTGCGGCGCATAGTGTCACCGATCCTAGGTCTCGGGACCAACAGCCCGATTCTTCCTCCATTATTTAGAGACGGACTTAGAGGATGGGTGACATCCTGCATCGTCACTTGGCTCTGGCGACGGGCTCATGCTCACGATATCTGCTCACGGCACAGCCATTTTGTATTCATACTGTAAACATCTGAACTCCGAATAGCCTTTATGACTGGCCATAGCATCAGGGTCGAAAATATGGAATCTCTCGGGAACTTCAACGGAGTGATAATCGAAGAGTCGCTGGAAAATATCGGCGTGCTCGAGAACGTGGCAATTATCTCGACGAGAGTCGAACCGGTCACAGAGAAGCACACCCCCCTGGCTCTCCCGGTGGACTTTGCACTCCGTGGAAGTGGAGGCAGGCGAAGCGGACAAAATGGCGGACGAGATACAAGAATCGCTGACCGTGAGCACAAGGGTTCGTGGTACGCCGATTTCAAGAATGAATCGCACCACTACATTATTTTCCCCGACAAGATATTTTTGGTCGATCGACGTAATGCTGAACAGTACGACGATGCAAAACACCCTGGTCTATCTCTTGGAATTCCGGATCATCAGGTCGATTTTCACCCGTCAGTGGCAGAGTGGGAATGGTAGCCAATTTTTCTTTGCCACAATTTTGAACTACCCCCTTGCGAAGGAGACGGGACTCGGGCAACTACGCCTTCGCGGGCAGCGCCTCGGCCTGTTTCACCAGCTTTTTCGTCGAAACTATGTGTTTTTGCAGCCCGAGCTCTTTTTCACTCATGCCCATCGCCAGCCCGATCAACTGCGGCACGTGAATCACCGGCAGGTCAGCCTTGTCGCCCCGGACCCGCCTTCGCGCCTTCGGCTGGTAACCGTCCAGGTTCAAGTGGCATAGCGGGCACGGCGTGACCATCGCATCGGCACCCAAGTCCTTCGCAGTGCCCGTGTGGTTTGCGACCATCTTCATCGAGTTGGCCTGGTTGATGAAAAGAATCGGGAATCCGCAGCATGCCGTCTTACCGGGGAAATCGGTTATGTTACCGCCGACCAGTTCGATAAGCGTTTCGAGGGAAGTCTCGCGCTCCGGGTTGTCGAGGAAGCCGAGCGCCTCGGACGGCCTCACGATGTAGCAGCCGTAAAACGGTGCCATGTTCATCCCGGTGAGTTCCCTGGTAAATGTCTCCTTCAGCGTGTCGAGCCCGATATCCTCGATCAGCGCCCACAGCATGTGCTTGACAGTGGTCGTGCCCTTGTACTCAAGACCTTCGGCTGCCAGGTGGGTGTTGATCTCCGCAAGATACTCGGGATCGCGCTGCACGCGGTGGTTCGCCTGGCTCATCACACCCTGGCAGGTCGAGCACAACACCATGATCGGCAGGCCCATCTCTTCGGCCATTGCGAACGTCCGCACGTTCAGCACGTCGCCCATCTTCAGGTTCTTTTCCTGCAGCACACCGGCACCGGTGCAGGCGGCCTTCGTCAACTCGACATGCTCGATGCCGAGGCGCTCCATCACCGCCAGCGCCGAGTCGTAGAGTTCGGGCGCGCCCCCGCGCGCCACGCATCCGGGGTAAAAGGCGTACTTCATTTCGATTCACCTTCCACGCTGTCGTACAGTTCTCTAACTTTTTTGTGATCTTCAGATTTGTGGGGCATCGGTGATGGCAACTTGCCTTTCCGCATTGCGGCGAGACCGATAGGCACCAGATCGAGCATTCGTGGGATGTTGAACATGCCTGCCGAATCGATAGCCAATCGGGTCTCGTCGAGCCGTCCGTTCTTCTTGACCGAGTTGTAGAAAGATTCTGAGTGGTGGTAGCCGTGAGTGTTCGTGTTCCCGGCTTCAATGGCCGCTTCGCGCAGTTCCATGATCCGGTCCATCGGCGCAACGCCCTTCGGGCAGACCTCAACGCACTTCAAGCAGCGTGTGCAGTCCCAGATGCCGCCGTCTTCGTCGTTCAGGGCCTTTAGCCGCTCGTCACGCTTCCCATCGCGGGGGTCTTCAGTAAACCGCCAGGCCTTGGCCAGCGCGGCCGGACCGATGAAGTTGGAATCGACTTCGAGGACCGTGCAATCGGAAACACAAATGCCGCACATGATGCAGTTCATCGACGTGACAAGGTTTTCCATCGACTCGTTCGAGGCTGTGTACTCGCCCTGCTCGGGCACGAAACTCGGCTGCAGGTACGGCTCGACCCGGTTGATCTGGTCGAAGAACGTGTCGAGCGACACGACGAGGTCGCGAACCACGTGCTGGTTGCCCATGGGCTCGATAGTCAGCTGCTCGCCGTTGGGCGAGAGCGACTCGACCCGTGTCTTGCAGACCAGCTTGGCGTTGCCGTTGACCCGCATTCCGCACGATCCGCAAATCGAGGCACGACAGGCGCAGCGCATCGCAAGGGTGCCGTCTTCCTGCTCACGCACCTCGATCAGCGCATCCAGCACCGTCGAGTCCGTGTGTACATCGACCTCGTATTCCTGCCACCAGGTCTTGCCCCCCGAATCGGTAGGATCAAATCTCTTTATTTTCAGATTGACCTGCATCTAATAGACCCTCTTCACTGGTTCCCACTGGGTGATCGTCACAGGCGACGTTTCGACACGTGTACCGTGCTCCTGCGCATCGTCTTTGTAGACAAGCGTGTGCTTCAACCAGTTTTCATCGTCGCGCTCGGTCATATCGGTGCGATAGTGCGCTCCGCGGCTTTCCTTTCGCGCAAGCGCACCAGCCACGATGGTGTCGGCGCAATCGACCATGAATTCGAGTTCGAGAGCGAACATGAGGTCGGTATTGAACACCTTCCCCTTGTTTTCGACCGAAACACCTGGAAGGCGGGACTTGATATTGACCAGGTTTTCGAGTGCGCCTTCCATCGACGCCTGGTCGCGATTAACGCCGATTCCCTTCGTAATCCCGCGGGCCATATCGTCCCGGACCGTCGCGATGCGTTCGCCCGGCGGTCGGTCGAGGAGCGCCTGTAACCGGGCTTTCTCCGGTGCCAGGTCCTCTTCCGCCCGCGATGCGGGACCGACCCCCTTGATGTAGTCGAGGGCATGAACGGCCGATCGCCTGCCAAAGACGACGGTGTCAAGGAGTGAGTTGGCGCCAAGCCGGTTGGCACCGTGGACGCTGACGTTTGCGCACTCCCCGGCAGCGTACAGACCGGGGACGTTGGTTGCGCCGTCGACGGTCGTCTTGATGCCGCCCATGATGTAGTGCATGCCGGGCTGGACCGGCACGGGCTTCTCCGCCATGTCGATGCCAAGAAATTCGACCGACACCTCTTGCAGGTAACCAAGTCGATGCTCGATAAACTCACGGCCCAGATGCGTCAGGTCGAGCAGCACGTTGCCATCAAATCCCCTGCCCTCGTTGATTTCAGTCTGCTCAGCGCGTGAAACGACGTCCCGGGAGGCGAGTTCCATGTAGTCAGGAGCGTACTTCTGCATGAAACGCTCGCCCTCGGCATTGAGAAGATGTGCTCCTTCACCGCGGGCAGCCTCTGACATGAGAATCCCCGTGCGGGCGAGGGTCGTCGGATGGTACTGGATCATCTCCATGTCCATCATCGGGACACCGACCCGGTATGCCAGCGCCAGACCGTCACCGGTACAGATCAAAGCGTTTGTCGAAGGCTCGAAAACACGGCCCGCTCCACCGGCCGCCATGATGACCGCCTTGGCCTTGATCGTGTGCATTTCGCCGGTCTTGATATCGAGCGCCACCACGCCCCTGCAGACTCCGTCCTCCATGATCAACTTCGTGACGAACCACTCCTCGTAAACGTTCAGTCCCAGCTTTAGCGACTGCTCGAACAGGACATGCAAAATCGCAGAGCCGGTGATCGCGCCGACGAAGAACGTGCGCGCCACTTTCTGGCCGCCGAACGCGCGGGTGCCGAGCTTGCCATCTTCGCCACGGCTGAAGATGACACCCATCCGTTCAAGTTCAAGAACAGCCTCGCCGGCCTCTTGCGACATGATCTCGACCGCGTCCTGATCGGCAAGAAAATCGCTTCCTTTGATCGTGTCGTAGGCGTGGCCTTGCCAGTCATCCCCGCGATCGGTCAGCGGGGCGTTAATGCCGCCCTGCGCGGCGTTCGAGTGGCTGCGGACGGGATGCACTTTCGAGATAACCGCGACATCGACGCCCGCCCGCGTCACTTCGACGGCCGCCCTCAGCCCGGCGAGCCCGCCACCGATAATCAGTACATCATGCTCGTACATGGCTTGCCTTCGTACTGCGGTGATTTTTACGTTTGCTCATTTATCTTGATTCGTTCTCGTCGTGATGTAATCCGTATACACATGCTGCGCGGTGAGCAGAGCGGCTATCGTCATCTGGTCTTCCAGTTCGCCTTCGATAATCAACCGATGGACATCGCCGAGGTCGATCTCGGTGATGACGATGTCCTCGCCGTCGTCCGCGGGCAGGGGGTCAAGCTCCAGTTCCGTCGCTATATAAGTGTGCGAATACTCAGTTGAATATCCCGGCGCGACCCATGAGCCGCCGATGGGGATTAGTTTTCCGGCGCTGTATCCAATCTCTTCGCGCAGTTCCCGTCGCGCAGTCGATTCCGGGTTTTCACCCCGCTCCATCGTTCCGGCAGGCGCTTCCAACAGGACCGTTTCTGCCGACTGTCGAAATTGCCGTATCAGAATCACTCTGCCTTCTGCAGTGATGGGTATCAGCACCACAGATCCGGGGTGCTCAACGATCTCACGGTCAAACTCGGGACCATCACCAAACCGGGCGGTGACGACACGCAGGGAAATTCGATCTCCCTCGTACTTACGGCTGACCGACAGAGTGGTTGGGCGTTTAGGTTCCAATTCGTTCTGATTTTACCGAATATACCGGTTGCTAGCGATGTCGGCTGCGTGATGTTTTGAGGGAACCTTTTCGAAGTCCCAGGCGCCTCGAAAGGTCACCCCAGAAATCGGCGGGGGGCTTGCGCCGCAGAAACGAGGCGAAATTGCCCGCCTGCGTGACGGTCACGGTCTCGCCGACAGCCAGCGGCTCGTCGACAAAGCCGTCGACGCTCAGGGTCGCTTCATGCTCGGTCAGGACGGTAAGTTCGATCTTCGACGATTCCTGCAGTATTACGCCGCCAAACTGGCTCATGTGGGTTGCGATCGGCTTCACCAGAAAGTCTCGTGACTGTGGGTCCATGACCGGGCCACCAAGTGCGAGGTTGTAACCGGTCGAACCGGTCGCAGTCGAAACGACCACACCATCACCCCTGTACGTCGCCAGGTGCACGCCATCGATAACCGTACTCACCTCGATCACCCGCAACACTGCACCGCGTGCGACCGTAATGTCGTTTAGCGCAAGCACCGGCTCCGAATCGGAACCCGCCCCGGCCCCGATCGTCGCACTCAGCATGTAGCGCCGCTCCACCCTGGCGTTGCCATCGAGATACCAGGAAACTTCGTCGAGCGCGTCTTTTGCCTCGACATCGCTCATGAAGCCGACCCGGCCCATGTTTACGCCCAGCACCGGGATGTCGAGGGCCGCGGCCGCGTGCACACCTCTGAGGATCGTGCCGTCGCCGCCAATCGTGATTATCAGATCGGTGGTCTTGAGATCGTCCTCGCACTCATCGAGGGTGTCCTGAGTGGCGAGCCACCAGCTGTGCCCATCGGCATATTTGAGGGTCAGGTCGTTCGCCAGTTCGCCTGCATCGGCAAGCAATCCGTGGTGGACGATTCCTATTTTCTCGTAGCGTGGCATGTTGGACAGTTAAAAACCTATCTCAAATTCCGCTGGCAGGTGTGACCGGTCCCTTTTGTTCGGGGGGAGGGAGTCACCACAGTATTCAATTATCTAACCGGGAAGAATCGAAAGCGCACTCTCGGCGAATTCGAGAACCATGAACGGGGCAAATCCGAGCACCCCGGCTCCAACGGCAGCAACACAGGTGGCCACCAGAACGGGTACATCGCCCTTGATAGGCGAGGTATCGGCAGGGTCCTCAAACACGATTGCGCGGATGACCCGCAGATAGTAGTAGGCGGCGATAACCGTGTTTACAACGCCTATCACCGCAAGCCAAGCAAGATTCGCGTTCAGTGCCGAACCAAACACCACGACCTTGGCCATAAATCCGACTGTCGGCGGCATTCCCAGCAGTGAAAGCAGGCCGAACACCAGCAGCGACGCGAGCAACGGCGAACGCTTGATCAGCCCGTTCATACCCTCGATCGAATCGTCTCCGGTGCGCGAGGTTATCGCGATCACGGCAAAGAAGACTGCAAGGTTCGTGAACGCATAGCCGGCAAGGTAGTACAGGGCGCCCTGCGCCCCGGCCCCCGCGAAGGTTGCCCCTACCTGGTTCGCAGGCACCGATGCCAGTCCGACCAGGATGTACCCGGCCTGCGCAATAGTCGAATAACCGAGCAGACGTTTGATATTTGATTGCGAGATCGCCAGCAGGTTACCGACCGTCATCGATACCGCGGCAAGAACTGCGAAAAGACCGGACCAGTCCTGCATCAGCCCGGGCTCACCGAATGCCGTGTACATAATTCGCATGACGACCGCGAAGGCCGCCGATTTGGATGCGACCGACAGGAACGCGGCGACCGGGGTCGGTGCGCCCTCGTATACGTCGGGCACCCACATCTGGAACGGTACGACAGCCATCTTGAAGCCGAACCCGGCGACAATCATGATCACTGCCAGGAGCACGGCATACGAGCCGAACGGGACGCCGGCCTGTGTCGGCAAGACCGAAAGGCGTTCCATTATCACTTCGAGGTTCGTGCTCCCGGTGAAGCCGTAGATGTAAGCGAAGCCGTAGAGGAGGATGGCGCTGGAAATCGCGGAAAGCACGAAGAACTTGGTGCCCGATTCCACAGCCTGTCTGGTGCGGTGTATCGCTGCGAGCGCTACCACCGGCAGCGCGGTGAGTTCGAGCGCTACATAGATCGTGATCAACTCCGTTGCGGATACGAGCAGCATCATCCCGGTAACCGAGAACAGCACCAGCGCAACAAACTCGCCGCCGTAGTCCTTCATGCGGTCCGACGCGATGTACCTTGTCGATGCGAGGACCGTGCCCGCCGTGACTGTTATCAGCAGAAAGTTGAAAAATAGCGAGAACCGGTCTGCTTCGACCGTCCCGAACAACGCCGGGCCAGCAGCAGGATCGCCGAACCATCCGAACCAGAGGTTCAGCGTCAGTACAAGCGGCGCGATAAGTCCAACCAGGGCGATAGCCGAGACTTTCGCCATGCTGCGCGTTACGAGGTCGACCGCTACCACAACCAGCGCAAGCAGGGCCATCGATATCTCGGGCGAGAGTGACCAGAAGTCCTGAACGGTCATCATCTGAGCACCGCCTGGATTCCGATATCGAACACCTCTGTAATCACTGAAGGCCAGACGCCGATGATGAAGATCGGGGCCGCCAGGGCGATGACCGGGACCATATCGACCCAGCTCGCATCTTCTAGCCCATCGTAAATCTCGTCAGATAAGCCGGGGTTCGCAGGGCGGGCGCCGAAAAACACCCGCTGCACCATCCAGAGCGTGTACCCGGCCGCGAGGACCACGCCGAACGCGGCCACCCCGGTTGCCCACGGCCAGACCGAGAACGTACCCAGGAACACCATGATCTCTGCGACGAACCCGGACAGCGCAGGTAGCCCAAGCGATCCGAAACCTGCTATCAGGAAGAATATTGCGATGAGCGGCATTTTTTTCCACAGGCCGCCAAGATGCGGGATGTGACGGGTGTGCGTGCGATCGTAGGAGAGGCCGACCATGAGGAAAGCCAGTCCCGTGATCGTACCGTGGGTGAACATCTGGAGCGCTGCGCCGTTGAGCCCGCCTGCCGAGGTGTCGGCTTTCGAGGCGCCTATTGCAGCGATTCCGAGTAGCACAAAGCCCATATGGCTCACCGAGCTGTAGGCGATCAGACGCTTCATATCGGTCTGCCGGACCGTAATTATCCCGCCGTAAATCACCGATACTGCCGCCAGTATCGCCATTGGCCCGGCCACATCGTGAATCGTAAATCCCTTCGTTTCCTGGAAGAAGCCCAGGTTTATCCTGAGCAGGCCGTATCCGGCCATCTTCAGCAGTACACCGGCCAGCATCACCGAAACGGCCGTCGGGGCGTCGGTGTGGGCGTCGGGGAGCCAGCTGTGCACCGGCCAGAGCGGCAGCTTGATCGCAAAGGCCACAAAGAAGAAGCCGAATATCAGTGCCGCAGGAATTACTAGGTCGGCCGCGGCGATAAGTTCCGGGATCCCCGTAATCCCTAGTTCCGGAATCGTAACCATCGCGAGTGTGTTCACACCGGGTGTCACGTAAAGGGCAAGGATGCCTACCAGCATTAGCGCACCGCCAGCCAGGGTGAACAGCACAAACTTCATTGCCGAGTATCGAGGCCGACCGCTGCCCCAGATCGCAATCAGCATGTACATCGGGATCAACTCAAACTCGAAGAAAATGAAGAACAGGAGCAGGTCGAGCGACAAGAACACCCCGAGTACCGCAGTTTCCAGCAGCAAAAGCCACAAAAAATACTCGCGGACCCGGGTCTTGATTCGCCACGATGCGAACGACGCCGCCATGCCGAGTATCCCGGTCAGCAACACCAGCGGGGCGCTGAGGCCATCGACTCCCATGATGTAGGACGACCTGAGGGCGTCGACCGGTATCCAGCGCTCGAAGTAGTCGACCATCTGCACGCCGCCTTCGGCGCGGTCGTAACCGACGAATATCAGCACTGTCAGCACAAACGTGACCACGGTCGCGCCGATCGCGATCCAGCGGATCTGCTGATCGGCCTTTTCGCCGCGCGCAAACAGCGCGACCAGTACCGCTACCGCGGCAGGCATGAACACCGTTATCGATAGCAACCCGTCAAACATGGGTTACCGGCGCTTCACGCCGTGTTTCGTATTCAGTTGTTGTTCTTGAGCTAATTTTCACGTGCTTTTTCAGCCCCAGAGCAGGAATCCTGCGACGATCACGATCACACCGATCACCATGCCAACGGCATATGTCTGCGTCTGGCCGTTCTGGACCAGTGCGCCGCTTTTGCCAATTCGGCTAACCCAGGTGTAAAGGTGGACATTGGCGTTGTCGATCCAGTGCTCGTCGAACCAGCGCACTCCATCTGCGAGATACGTGTAGAAACCCCTGCGTACCAACTGGTCTTCGTACAGTTCATCAACGTAGTACTTGCGGAAAATCAGCCTGTAGATCGGCTGCAACCTCGCGCCCACGGACGCCGGAGAAATCGATCCCCTGAGGTACATCAGGTAGGCCAGTCCAACACCGGCCAGCGCGAGTACCGTCGATGCGCCGGCGATCACGAAATTGAACTCGGGTTCAGAGCCAGCCTCGACCGCGGCATGCTCGGTCGGGAATACGGCATCGTTTTCAACTGTCACGAAATGTGCGAACGAATGTTTATCGATCGGGCCGACGTCTACGGTCGGGTTCGAGAAGAAGCCGATAACTATTGCCAGCGCAGCAAGCAGTGCGACCGGTCCGATCATCAGCCAGGGCGACTCGGCGAGATGGGAGTGGGTGTTGCCGACCGGCGCGGGCTCGCCTGCCGCTTTCGCTTCCTCCTCTTCCCTCTCTCCCCCGCCGCGCCACTCGCCGTGGAACGTGAGGAATATCGCCCGGAACATGTAGAACGCGGTCATCAGCGCAGCAATCAGCCCCAGTGCGAGCACGATTGTGGCAGTGGTGGTGCCCACTTCGGCAGCGTGCCCGAGGATTTCGTCTTTCGACCAGAACCCCGAGAACGGGAACAGCCCGGCAAGGCTCACGCTGGCAATGATCATGCTCCAGTAGGTCCAGGGCATGTGCCGTCTCAGGCCACCCATGTATTTCATGTTGAAAGTGCCGGCTGCGTGATGGACCGAGCCTGCGCCAAGAAAAAGTGCCGCCTTGAAGAAGGCGTGTGTGAACAGGTGAAATATCGCCGGGGCGTAGGCGCCGATCCCGAGTGCCAGCATCATGTAGCCCAGCTGGCTGATAGTCGAATAGGCCAGCACCCGCTTGATGTCGTTGGCAACAAGGCCCATCGTCGCCGCGAAGACGGCAGTAAAACCGCCGACGAGGGCGACCAGCGTCATCACATCGGAGTATTCGAAGAGCGGGAAGAAACGTGCGACCAGGAAGACGCCGGCCGTGACCATCGTCGCCGAGTGGATCAGCGCCGATACGGAAGTCGGACCCTCCATGGCATCGGGGAGCCACGAATGCAGCGGGAACTGCGCCGACTTGCCCACGGCACCGGCGAACAGGCCCAGCGCCACCCACGTCGCGACCGTCACCGCGATCTCTTCGGCCTGGATCGCGCCGTAAAGTGTCTCGATGTCCATGTAAGCCGGGTTGATCGAGTAGAGATACAGGATTCCGAGCAGGAACCCGAAATCCCCGAACCGGGTCATCAAAAACGCCTTTTTGGCCGCCGCCGCTGCCGACGGTCGGTCCATCCAGAAGCCGATCAACAGGTAAGACGAAATACCGACCAACTCCCAGAAGACAAACATCTGGACCATGTTTCGCGATAACACCAAGCCGAGCATCGACGCGGTAAACAGCGACATGTATGCGAAGTAGCGGGTGTAGCTCTTATCGCCGTGCATGTAGGCCTGTCCGTAGATCTGGACAAGCAGGCTCACCCCGCTGACGACGACAAGCATGATTACCGTGAGCTGGTCGAGGATCAGGCCGAATGTCAGGTTCAGGCCGCCAATCGCAATCCAGTCGCGCTTGTCGAACAACACTGGGCCGTCGGACATCACCGTCAGGAGAGCCCAGATCGACAGCACAAACGAACCACCGATTGCGGCCACGGTGATGTAACCGGCGTACTTCGATTCGGAGCCAACGAAGGCGCGAACGAACACACCGTTCACCAACAGGCTGATGACGGGCAGCGCGATTATGAGCCAGGCCAGGCCTTCGGTAAGCACAGTGTCCCTGCTAAAGCTTTCTCAAAATTTCGTCGGCAACGTGTTCCCGACCCTTCGGCACCATCACCCGGAAGGCGGCGTCCTCCGCCCAATCGAGGATGTCGCCCTCGGGGAGGATCATCGTCGGCAGCCCTTCTCCCTCGAGGAGGTCCTTCCACATCTGTGCGGAGATCAGGTTCGGTGTTTTCTTGTAGTCGACCCACATGGTTATCTAAATTCGAATTCCAGTTTTCTAATTCATATTCATGAAAACCACGATTAATTTTTCATCACAGACGCATCGGTAATTTCTATCGATTCACGTGCCCTGAACATGGCAAAAACAAGCGCGAATGCCAGCGCGGCTTCACCGGCGGCGACCGCGATAACGAAAATTGCAAACGCATGTCCGGTGAGCGCTGAACGAATGGCCTCGGCAGTGACGGGATCACCGCTGAGCAAGGCGGCCGAAGGGGTGAAGCGGCTGAACGCGACTGCGGCAAGGACAACTGCGTTAAACATCAGTTCGAGCGACATGATTACCGTAATCAGGCTGCTCCGCGATACGGCACCGTAGGCACCGAGTGCAAATAGCGCGGCTGAGACGAGTAGGACGTTTTCGACAGTCATACCGATGCCTCCGATCCCACTGTCTCGGCGTCCGCGTCTTCCTTTGCCTCTGCCGCGGCCTCTGAGCCGGGCCCGGGGTTGCGCATCAACAGCAACCCGCCGATCAGCGCGGCCACCAGCAGCAAACCGATGATCTCGAAGGCGAGCACGTATTCGCGAACGAGCAGAACGCCCACGGCACCCGTGCTGTCGACCAGCACCCCGCCGTTTTCAATCACCAGTTCGGTCGTTTCCGCCGGTGCGGTGATAGCGACCGTCGTATCGTCACCGGTGCCGATCTCGACATATCCCTCGGTGAGCGCGGCAACGGCGATAGGGTCGGTAATGTCGTCCATTGTCGACCATTCGGTGTTCACTGCCGTAAACGCCACCGCGGCGAGAATGAGCGCCCCCATGGTTGCGCCGACCAGCCGACCCTGCACCGGTCGACTGCCCGCGGTAACGTCCTGGATGAACATCACAGCAAACGCCATCAATACCGAAATTGCGCCGACGTAGACGAGGATCTGAACGACCCCGACGAACTCCGCGCTGAGCACGAAATACAGGATTCCAACGCCCAGAAACGAACCCGCGAGCGCAATCGCCGCCCTGAAAACGTCGCGCTGGGTGACAACGATCAGGGCGAACCCCAGCGTCATCGTTGAAGCGCCCCAGAATGCGACATTAGTCAGTGTCGAAACTTCCATCATCGTTCGTCGACCCATTTCTTCTTCAGGTCTTCGTCCGATGGGCGCTCGTGACGGCCCGCGTCGTAGTGGTCGTCGACCGTTTCGGTATAGGGGTCGAACGCGTTTTCCTCAAATTGTGGGCGGTAGAACGAACTTGGCTTTTTCTCGGCCGCGTTCAGCTCATCCAGGGTCACAATCAGCTCGTCCCGAACATAGGTCGATCGCTCGAACTTCGTGCCCATGTGGAGGGCGTCGTACGGGCATGCCTCGACGCAGAGGCCGCAGAACATGCACCGCCCGATATCGATGTCAAAAACCTCTAGCTTGTAGCTCTCGCCTTCTTGCGCGTCGATCTTTCCCGGGACACTTACTATCTCGATAATCCCGAGCGGGCAGTACTTGGCACAGCTGGCACAGGCCGTACAGCGGTCTTCATAGAACGTGAATTCGTTCCCCCGGAACCGGGGCGATTGCTCGAGTGCCACCGGCACGGTTGCAAGGCCCGCGATCGCCTTGATCGAGTCGACCGGCCTTTTGACCACGAACCTGAACGGGTTCATCCCCGCCTCTTTGGCCGCGCCGAACAGGCCGACGTGACGGTCGGGGTACTGCACGGTTACAGGTGCCCTGACGAAATTTTTCAGCGTAACCAGGAACCCGCGAGGCAGACCAAGTCCGATCATCAGTTGCCCCCCTGTTCAATATGCGAGTTCGCAGGACTGCTAATACGAGCTTGCGTATCGGGGCCAGTAACGCCTGAAATGTGAACCGCCGAACCCGGTATCTGCTCGGTCGCAACCGGATACACCGGCGCGTCCGAATCGGGCTCTGTGTCGTCGTAGCCCGATGTCCCGAGCAACTTGCTCACGGCCCAGATCGAGATTATTGCGACCGGCCAGTTCACGGCCGCCATGATCCACAGACGCGTTGTCGTCGGCTCCGGCCATATAGCTATCAACACCGCAGTAACGATGATATTGATCAATGTGAGTTCAAACAGGCCCTTCCAGGCGAGTTTCAGCACCTGGTCGATACGCAGCCGTGGCAGCGTCATGCGGAACCAGATGATTACGAACAGGACCAGTATCAACTTCGCACCGAACCACAGGTGCGATGGAACAGGCTCCCAGCCCCTCCAACCACTCAGGAACAGCACTGTGATAATCGCCGATGTGCTGATCTCGGCCATGAACTCGGCAAGAAAGAAAATTCCGAACTTCATGCTCGCATAGTCGTTCAAATACCCGGCCGCCAGTTCCGATTCGGCTTCGGTCAGGTCGAACGGCGCCCTCGCCATTTCCGCCATCGCGGCGATAAAGAAGACGAACACCGCGAGCGGCTGCACCAGGATGAACGGGATTGACTGAGCTCCGATGATCTGCCCGAGCGACATCGAGCCGGCCAGCATGATGACGCCGACCAGTGCGAGCGCCATCGGTATTTCATAGCTGATGAGCAGGGCCACCGAACGGAACGCCGAGAGAATCGCAATGCGGTTCCCCGACGACCATGCGGCCGTTAGCACTGCCAGTGTGGTGAGCGACGTGACGGCCATGATGAACAACACACCAACATTCAGATCGGCGACGTAGGTCCCGACGCCGAACGGAATCACCGAAAAAACCAGCAGCGCCGGGGCGGCAATCATGACCGGCGCGAGGTTGAAAAGAATTCTGTCGGCATCTTTCGGGACAACATCTTCTTTGAACATCGTCTTGATCGCGTCGGCGACCGGAGTGAGCAACCCGAACGGACCCCACCGGTTCGGGCCGGTACGAGTCTGGAACCGGCCGAACAGCCGACGCTCGCCCCATATCAGCACTATCACCCCGCCGAGGACACCGTTTACAAAAAGACCGATAATCGCGGCAGCGGCCAGCGCAAACGCCAGCCATTCCATTCCAGTAGGCAACATGCCGGCCGAATACTCACGCGCCGCGCAACCGGCACTGTCGCCAGCAAGGTTGCAGTAGATGTTGCGCCAGAGCGAATTGTCGAGGAAGGCCGGGTCCACTAGCGGTCAACCTCCCCCATATTCAAATCGACGCTGCCGAAGCTGACGAAAAGGTCGCCGAACAGGCCGCCGATCAGCATGTCGCGCAGCAGCGTGAGGTTAATGAGCGAGGGCGCACGCACATGCATTCGGTATGGAGCAATACCGCCATCGCTCACGAGGTAGAAGCCGAGTTCGCCCTTGGAGCCTTCTATCGCGACGTAAGCATCACCTTTTGGGGGCCGGATCAGGCGTGGCACGTCATCGAACGAGGGCCGGACCGGCCCCGGCTCGATCTGAGCGACGCACTGCCGAATAATATTCACGCTCTCGCGGGCTTCCTGCACCCTCACCCAGTACCGTGCATAGTTGTCCGACGCGGTGTGCAAAATCCGCTTGAACTCGATCCTGTCGTAGTAGTCGTACGGGTTGCGGTGCCGCAGGTCCCAGTCGACCCCGCTCGCACGCAGCATCGGACCGGTTATCGATGCGTTGATCAACAGTTCGGGTGCGAGGACAGCAGTCCCCTTGGTTCGGGAGAATACGATCTCGTTCCCGCTCAAATACTCCTCGAGCTCGTCCAGCGTGTTCACGATATCGACGAGTTCACGATCGAGAGCCAGCCAGAATCCGGTAGGGGCGTCCATGAAGACGCCGCCCGGCCTCAGGTACGAGTTCGTGATCCGCGCGCCGCAGAGCATCTCGAACAGGTCGAGAATGTTCTCGCGCTCGCGCATTGCATAAATAAGGGGGGTGCCGAGTGCACCGAGGTCCTGCAATAGGAACCCGGTGGCAACGAGGTGGCTGGCAATCCGCTGCAACTCTGCCGCGATCATCCGTAGCCAGACCCCGCGCTGCGTCGGCTCTATTCCAGCCAGTTTTTCGACCGCCAGCATGTAGGCCTGGTTGTTAAGCATGGGCGATACATAGTCCATGCGGTCGGTCAGCGTGACGATCTGGGTGTACGTGCGCTCTTCGGCGAGCTTTTCCGACCCGCGGTGCAGGTATCCAAACACCGGCTCAACATCGACGATCTCTTCGCCGTCGAACATCACCCGTAATCGAAACACGCCGTGTGTCGACGGGTGCTGCGGCCCGAGGTTGACCGTGACCGGCTGTGTTTTGATCGCCACTAGGCTTCGGCTCCGGCTCCGGGGGCCGGCTGAGACCCGGCAGTTCCAAGTTCAACGGCGGTTTCAGATCCTGCCGCATACGCACCGTCATCGGGAGCCAGCGACGCGACGATCGACTGGTCGTAAGTAACGTAGTCCTTGCGCAGGGGATGTCCCGGAAAACCTTCCCACAACATGATCCGCTTGTGGTTCGGGTGACCCTTAAAGCGAACGCCCATCAGGTCCCAAACTTCACGCTCCTGGTAATCGGCGCCCCGCCATATGGGCACCACACTCGGGACAACTGCATCGGTCCTGCCCAGTCCAACGCGAATTTTCAACACTGCCGAAGCGTTTTTCGGTAGCGATGTGAGGTGATATACGACCTCAAAATGATCGATGTAGTCGACCGCGGTGACGCTGCTCAGGAGATCGAACTTGAACTCGGGGCGACTCTTGAGACCTTCGCAAACCATGAACGCCGCCTCCGGCTTCAACCAGACATCGCCACCGTGGCTCTTATCGGTCGAGCCTGGTGCAAATGCCTCAATGGCCTCGGCGAGAGCGGCCCCGCTCCACGGCGTGGTCATGCTTGCCCCGCCACCTGCCCTTTAAGGCTGTATCGGCGAATCTTGTCGTGGAGCTGCATTATTCCGTACAGCAGGGCGTCAGGTCGTGGCGGACACCCCGGCACATACACATCGACCGGCATGATGTGGTTCACACCGGGAACTACCGAGTAACTCTGGTAGTACGGGCCGCCTGAGGTGGCGCACACGCCCATCGAAATGACCCACCGGGGCTCGGCCATCTGGTCGTATAACCGACGCAGCGGAACCGCCATTTTCCACGTGACCGTACCGGCAACGATCAGGAGGTCGGCCTGCCGGGGCGAGGCACGGAACGCCTCCATGCCGAAACGGGCGAGGTCGAACCTGGCCATGGCGGAACTGATCATCTCGAACGAACAGCAGGCAAGGCCAGATTGCAACGGGAACACAGAAGATTTACGTGCCCAGTTCAACAGGTAATCGATAGAGCTGACGATCACGCTTCGCTGCAGCTCATCGGGGACTTCAAGTACGGGATCGGGGAACGGCTCGAGGTGAGTCGCTTTCATCCGGTTGACCGCGTCCCCCTCAGTTCGGTCCAGATCGAGCGTAATCGACTGGAGCGCGCCTCTGGGGTCGGCACCGGGAGGAGCGCCGTACGGATCAACTAATCTTGGCAATATTGGACCGGTCATTCGTTGTAAACCCAATCCAGTGCATGTTTTCGCCATGCGTAGGCGTACGCGATGGTCACAACTACCAGAAACACCAGCACCGCGCCGAGTGCGGCGAACCCGAACTGGCGAGACAGCACACCGTATTTGACGGCCCACGGAAACAGGAAAATGGTTTCGACGTCGAAAATCACGAACAGCAGGGCGTAGTAGTAGTAGCGGAAGTTAAATCGCGCCGGCCGCCCACCGAACGGGGGCATTCCCCCTTCGTATGCACTCTCTTTGACCGCGGAAGGTCGGGACGGCCTGACCCCGATGGACTGGGCCATGAAACTCATCATCATCATCCCAACGGGAACAGATACCGCAGCGGCGGCGAAAATGATGAGCAGCGCGTACTGCCTGAAATAATCCTCGAACATCAACTGCCAGACACTGAATTAGAGTACGAAAAAAGACCGATTTGGAGGATAGCAGTCACCCGATTTACCAGCAAGTGAAAAAATGAACAAATGGCGTTAGTCGCCCGGCGTCGGAAGCCGACTTAGGCGACAAGGCACGAGCTCCGCGGGGCACACCAGAGCCTCTACACTTCGCAACTACCCGTGCATTTGATTGTCTCGCAACCCCGATCAGGTCTCCTCTACCACACACCTTGCGCGCGCTGTCCACCTCCTTACGGGAGGCGGGTGCCCTCTGGGCGTGCTGGGGTAGAATGCGGCGCTCGACTTGCTCACGCCAGTCATCTGGCAAGTGCGCCTCGCACGGCCGGCGCTAACGCCCATGCCCGGAGCACTTTGCGCAGTCCCCCTCCTTAGTGAGGGGTTAGGGGAGGGTAGATTGCGATGCGCGACCAAGTCGTCCGACGACGCCCGGAGCATAACGCCATGCCCGAAGCCCTAACCTTGCCAAGCCTTAAAAAATAATCACTCCCCTGCCGTCTTCGCCCTTCGCCAGCAGTTCGTATGCCTCGTTAATGTCCTCAAGCTTGTGGCGGCGGGTCACCATCCCGTCAACTTCAATCCGGCCCTGCAGGTAGAAGTCGAGCAACTTGCCGAACGTCTCGTGCGGACTGGCCGAGCCGTAATAGCTGCCGACAAGGGTTTTCTGGTTGCGGACCAGATCGATCATCGGGATTTCGGCAGTCATGCCGTCGGGAGCAAGACCCACCACGACAGTCGTGCCGCCCTTGCGGGTGGCACCCCACGCCTGCTCGGTCGTGATCTTGTGACCGAATGTGTCGAATGCAAAATCAACGCCGCCGTCGGTCATCTCCTGGATCGCCGCAACCGGATCCTGCTCCTTTGAATTAATAACATCGGTCGCCCCGAACTTGTAGGCAAATTCAAGCTTGTGATCGAAGATATCGACTGCAATCACCTTCGACGCGTTCATCAGCCTTGCACCCTGAAGAGCGTTCAGCCCCACGCCTCCGGCGCCTATTACAGCAACGGTCATTCCGGCACGCATGCCCGGCTGGTTGATCACCCCGCCAATGCCGGTTGTGACCGAGCAGCCGATGAGAGCTGCAACCTCCATCGGTACGTCGTCGGGAATCGGGTAACAGGCCTGGTGGGGAACGATTATCGATTCGGCGAACACTCCCAGTTTGGCGAACTGGTGAACCTCAGTTCCATCGTCGGTGTGAAGGCGAAAAGTGCCGTCATACTGGCGGGTTCCAGTTTCACGGTTGGTGTCACAGAGGTTTGAAAGTCCCGTTCGGCACGACCTGCAGTGGCCGCAGTTCGCAACGAACGACAATACACAGCGATCGCCTATTTTCACGCTCGTCACGTCCGGCCCTACAGCCTCGACAACGCCTGCACCCTCATGGCCCAGGACTATTGGCATCGGGGTCGGGTTGTGCCCTGTCATTACGTGATAGTCCGAGGCGCATACACCCGCGGCCGACATTCTGACCCGCACTTCGCCGGACTTTGGCTCCGACTGGTCGAGCTCCACGATCGGCATGGGCTTGTTCGATTCGAAAAGGACGGCTGCTTTCAAGCTGGTGCTCCCGGTGATTTCAGGCGGATAAATATCGAACTTTCACACATATTCTGAACCGAAACAAACGGCTTCGTAAAGCCGCTAGCGCGATTAGTAAAAAACAAAAAGACACCCGGACTGTAGAAGTCCGGGTGTCTTATCAACTATCACACTGACGGGCCAATCGGCGGTCTTAAACAGCCGCCGTCGCTGCCTCGACCATGTTGGCGACCTTCGCTTTCAGTTCCTTGGAATCGGGAAGAGACGGGTACCGACCCAGCACATCCCTGTCCCACACAACTTCGCCGTTCAGGGTGACTCTAAACACCCCGCCCGTGCCGGGTGTCAACGTCACCGCCACCTGCGATCCGCCGGCCACATAAAGTTCGCTTCCCATCCAGAAAGCCACAGAGTGGTAGCCTCACGGCACGCAGTATTCGATCTCCGCATGTACTTTCGCGGGCACATCAGCCATAGCAACCTCCATATTTAAACTGAACGCCCTGCCCACCTGACACCAACCGGGCCAGGCTTGCCGTGGCCGGCTGTTCAAAGCGAACCGTTTAGCTGGTCTGGATTACAGCGCCAGACTCGATCATGTTGGCAACCGTTGCCTTCATCGCTTTGATTTCCATAATGTGAGGGGATCGACCTTCGGCCTTCTTGTCCCACAGCACACGACCATCGACGGTTACCTTAAATGCTCCGCTGTGGCCGGGCTTCAACGAAATCGCCAGGGCCGGACCAGCTGCCTGAAAAAGCTCGCTTACCATGCTCGCGGCAAGGTTCGCGTAGCCACAGGGGACGCAGTACTCGATCTCAGCTTCCATCTTCCAGTGATCGGACATCTATCTACCTCAAATCTGCTTGTTATGCCGGGCGGCGGGGCGAGTTACCTGTGTGGCGGCGGCGGCTCCCACCCAGAAGGTCAAATCGTATCATGCGATGCAAATCATGCCGCAAAACTGGCATGTGTCAGCCATTTGCCATGCGCTGCTCGAATTCCCGTAACCGCCGTCCGGTATACTCCGGCACCCGGCCCTGGTCGTTTTGCCGATGCATGACTTGCGCTAGCGCCTGAACCGGTGAGTGCTCAGTGACCATCGCGTGGCCCCCTAAACCGTGAATATCGGCGATCAAGTCGATATTGAGGAGGACAAGAAATGCCCTCATTAGTTGAGTTACGCCCGGTTAACCGTGATGACGTAAAACGCCTTGCCGACTGGCTGGACGACCCCGAAGTCGCTGATGCATGGTTCGGGCGGTATACCTATGGCGACGCCGCGCACCTCGGCTACGAACCCAGGGAAATGATCGACGCCGACCAGGAAGCCTGGGACGCGGTTTTCCACGACCCTCACCACGAACCCCACCGCGACATCTTCTCTATATACACGCTCTCGGGAGAGCATATCGGTGAGGGTCAACTCTCGATCGACGAAGCCCTCGGCGATGCCCAGATATCAGTGCTGATCGGCCAGACATCGCTGTGGCACCACGGGTACGGCACTTCGTCGGTTATCGCTATGATCGAACACATTTTTGAACACCTGGGGCTGCACCGTGCATGGGTCGACGTACCGGAATACAACACGGCCGCACGCGCAATGTTCGAACACATCGGGTTCCAGCATGAAGGTACGTTGCGACAGAGCCGACCGCACGACGGTGCGCGTCACAACTCGGTGATCCTGGGCATGCTCGCTGACGAGTACACTGCGGCCTTCCCCGACGGCACCCTCAGCCACGTCACCACCTGGGACTCGCCAAAGGTTTAGACCGGCAGCCCCGCCCCGGCTACAAACCCAGCGCCGGACCCAGCACATCAAGGTACTTCAGGGCCGATCCGGTGTTCAACAGCACAACACGGTCGTCGGGGTTTACTTCGCCCGAATCGAGCAGTTTTTCCAGCGCGGCCAGGGTCGCGCCGCCCTCCGGAGCGGGGAAGATGCCCTCAAATCTTGCCATGTCCCGGACCGACTCGACCATTTGGTCGTCGGTCACCGTCAGTGCAGTCCCACCGCTTTCTCGCACCGCACGGACAACCAGGAAGTCGCCCACCGCGGCCGGAACCCGCATTCCTGCTGCCAGCGTGGTGGGGTTGGCGACCGGCTCGGCAAACTCCTCGCCGTTTTTATAGGCGTTAACCAGTGGCGCACAGCCTTCTGCCTGGACGCAGATCATCCGCGGGCGTTCCGGCCCGATCCAGTCGAGTTGTTGCATCTCGGCGAGCGCCTTCCATATTCCGATTATTCCCGTCCCGCCGCCCGTCGGGTAGATCACGACATCCGGGACCTCGAAGCCCAGTTGCTCCACGATCTCGTAACCCATCGTCTTCTTGCCTTCGACCCGATAAGGCTCCTTGAGTGTCGATACATCGAACAGGCCGTGTTTCTCGGCTGCTTCGGCTGAAATGCGACCGGCGTCAGTGATAAATCCATCGACAAGGTTGAGTTCAGCGCCATAGGCGACACACTCGATCTGGTTCGCCTGCGGTGCATCACGCGGCATGAAAACATGCGCTTCCATCCCGGCCACCGCGGCGTAGGCCGACATCGCGCCCGCAGCATTGCCGGCAGAAGGCATCGTCAGCTTCATCTTACCGAGTTCCAGGGCCTTCGAGACCGCGGCCGATAGCCCACGGGCCTTGAATGAACCGGTAGGGTTCACCCCCTCGTCCTTGATCAGCAGAGAACCCATGCCCAGGTGCTTGCCAAGTCGCACGGCGGGCAGCAGCGGCGTGAAGCCCTCCCCCAGCGTCACAATATTCGCCGGGTCGATCACCGGCATAACCTCGCGATAGCGCCACATGCTCGGCTCACGGCCCGACATGGCCGATTTCGTGAGCGTTTCCGCCGCTTTCGCAAGATCGTAGCGGGCCAGCAACGGCTTGCCGTTTGCCGGGTTCAGCCGGTGCGGATGATCGTGTTCAAACCGTTCTCCGGTCAATGCACACTCAAGGTGCGACAACCGGCTGCGAAACTGCGTTCGTTCTGGCAAGCAAAACTCCGTGCGCAAGTTACTAATGGTCGTACATCGATAGCGGGATCAGCCGGGTCGTAGAAACCGGTCGCGGCCTAACGCTCTACGATCGCTATAGACAGTATCACCAGGCCCGGAGTCGTCGCGGTCGCCGGATCCCGCTCGGCCATCCCCGTGACAATCTCCAACCCATCCGAAACAACCCCAAAAATCGTATGGCAGGACACCGCCTCGTCGGCACAGTTTTTCTTGACGCCGTCGGCATACGCATCGAGCTCCATCGTCGCATCGTGGGTTATGAAGAACTGGCTGCCGTTTGTGTTCGCACCTGCGTTCGCCATCGATACCACCCCGGCTGCTCCGTGCGACAACTCCCGACTGAATTCGTCGTTAAACACATATCCGGATCCATCGGTACCGTCGCCGGGCTTCCCGGCCTGGGAAATGAAACCGGGGGCCACACGATGGAACTCCAAACCGTCGTAGAAACCGGTCCGCGCCAGGTTTATGAAGTTTTCCACTGCAAGTGGCGCCAGGTCATCGAACAGTTCGATGCTGATATCGCCCTCTCCGGTTGAAATCACCGCCGAATAGCTCGACTCCGTATCCAGGGCACCAACCGGCGCCGCGGGCTTGTCTCCCGGCTGGAGCATCGCCAACGGGCCCTCAGAACCAGTATCTTCCGCCAAAGCCACCGGTTCTCCGTACGCCTGTGGACGCCATGCCATGCGGGTCGGAACCTGCTCGGAATCGACGGCACGGCGCAACCCCGAATTGTCCGAATCCAGGAACCAGGCTGCGCCAATAAGCGAATCGATCGCCATCAGTTCGGAATCGTCGGGTGCCCACGTCGCCACCAGGAAATCGAGTGTGGAATGGATAAAACTCGGCACGCCGGTTGCAAGGTCGAGAGTCCCAAGTTCCAGAGCGCCGGTCGGCGTCGATACGCCAAAGTGAACACCGCTGCCATCGGCCGTCCAGCCAAATCCGACGGTGCCGAACAAGTCGATCGTCACCGGAACAATGGCCGTTTCACCGCCCAGTACCGGTTCGAACAGCGCCATCTGCACGCGATCGTCCGGAGTGTTTATCGAGACAAGTAATTGCGAACCGTCGGGCGACCAGTAAGGGAGAATGTGCTGCGATAAATCGTCCACGCTGACACGGGTCGCGTCGACCAGCGTAATCGGATTTGTCGCCACGTCCTCGGGAATCGGTGCGACATACAGTTGCCAGGCATCGCTTCCCAGATGCACGAAAGTGATCGATTTGCCGTCAGGCGATATCTCCGCCATCGACACACCGCTCTCGACATCCGTTAGCTGGACGATCTCCCGGGTCGCAATGTCCAGGGTGTACACCTGTAGAAAGCCGGAAATGCTGGATACATAAACAAGGCGAGACCCATCAGGCCACCACGACGGCGACAACTCAACCGCCCCGTTGCCGGCGAAATCAATATCGGCGGGCCTGAACTGCGCGATCTCCAGGTCGATCAGCATGATGCTGCCACCGTCCTGATCGACGATCTCGATCGCGACCATGTTCGACGAGCGCTGTCTGACGGTGATGTCTGAGCTGGCGACCAACTCCTCCGGGTTCCCAGCAACACCGGCCGGTAGCCTGACGGTGATCGCATTCTCAAAATCGCCCAGCTCGTAGCCCGCGATAAACACCGCGATTTCGGTCCCACGCCCTGCATTCGAGTATTCGTATTCGAATTCTGACTGGGCGACGTCGAGGTCGTTGCCGTGCTCGTCATATGCCACGACATCGAAAGGCGACCCTGCCCCGATTGGGACGGAATCGCCATCCGGGACAATCCTGATCGAAGCGGCCGACCCGGCGTTAATCGTTACCGGCGCCGTCGTTACGGCCTCGATCTGGCCAAGCACTCCCCGAACGGTCATCCCTTCTTCTTCATAAGTTCCGGCCACCGGGCCCGCAGTGAACATTCCGGAATCGGTTACCGACCCGATATCAGGACTGGTCACCGACCAGCGAAACTCGTCCACTTCGAGTTCATTTCCGAACCGGTCTGTTGCGAAAGCCACCACCTGTACCGACTCGCCAACTTCCATGCTCGTTGGCAACGAAAACACGTGCACCTGGTCGAGTATTCCGGGACGCACGACTCCGGTGATCGTCGCTTCGATTATCTGATCGTCCAGTTCCACCTCGACTGTGACCAGCTCCGAACCCTCGTCAGAAACCACGTTGCCAGCAGTAAAAACGCCCGCTGAATCTACCGAATCGACCACACGCAATGCGGTGAACAAAACGAAAGCTGAATCCAGTTCGTGTCCCGCCTCGTCCACTGCCTGTACCGTGATCGGCTGGACCCGGCCCACATCGACCTCCAGTTCACTCGGCTCGATCGTGATTGCGTGCATCGGGCCTTCGACGACAGTGATTCCAACCTTCTGGCTGACCGTAGTGCCGAGCCGCTCAAATTCAACTGTTACAGCAGCGTCGAAAATCCCTAGTTCGACGCCTGCAGTGAACAGACCTTCAGCGTCGATGTCGCCAGCGCTAAGATCTGTTTGCCAGTTCAAATCCGGATTTTCGATGGGGTTCCCGAGCGCGTCGAATGCGCTCGCCGTGAACTGCGTCGTGTCGAGCGAGGATAGCGACTCTGTGCCGCCGGCAATCACAACCCATCCCGCCTCGCCCGGTTCGACAAAAATGGACGTCTCGGCGGTAGCGGAAAGTTCGTCTTTGATTACCGTCAATCGGACGATAAATGTTCCCGCATCCTGAAAAATGTGCTTCGGTTCGGCTTCGCTACTGCCACTCCCGTCGCCAAAATCCCAGCTAAAACTCTCGCCGTCGGCCGTCTCCCCGAGAACGAATGAAACGTCGAGCGGCGCATTGCCAGAATCGTTCGTTGTGCTGAATTCGGCTACCGGTGGCGGTGGAGCCGCGCAACCGGCCAGCGCCAGTAGGGCGATTCCGATTAAAACGACTGCCCGGTACCTGTGCCAGCGATGTGGCCGGTTCTCGATTGGAATACCGGTGGGGGACGCGGGAATTATTGCTTGTACGGTGCCGTTCAGGAGGATCTCCGGTTAATTTTTAGTTTGTTATGCAAGCAGCAGGTTCAGGTGCGGGTCGGGGTGGAATTGTATTGGGCTGCGGTGGATCCCGAGTTGTTACAGATATCGAAATACGATACGACATGACTTCGAATCGGGTTTGCCCATATTTATTTCCCAGCCGCCCCGGCAGTGTTGTTCGACGAACGCCGGGTCATATGCGAACACTCACACAAACGTAGGGTTCACACGAACGATCAAAACCCTACTCAAAACTAATCTGATCTCAAACGGGGGTTTCACGCAGCCTCGGAATACCGTGCTACAAGCGAGGTTGAATCTACTTTTTATGTCACCTACGATTCTTGTCGCGGACGACGAACCAGATATCCTCGAACTTGCCCAGACCCGCCTCGAGATGGCCGGGTACGAAACGCTGACCGCCGAGAGTGGCGAGGTCGCGTTGAAATGCTTTTTCACGGAGCGGTCAGATAGCGTTGGGGGCGACACCCAGCCGTAGTGTGGATTGGCTCTGAAATTGCCGGTTTAATATGGCACTGTTTTGAGTTCAGCTCGTACTGCGGATCGGGAGTTCGACCCGATCGGTCCACATGAGCGCCCGATCCATGTTCACAGCAAGTCGGTCAGCGACAACACGGGCGCAATCGACGACGGAAGTCGACTGACCTGTCTCCACTGCCACGGTAGAAATCTCCAGGTCGGGCATTCCGCACGGAATGATGTGGCGAAAGTAACTCGTGTCGGTCGATACGTTCAGGGCGAAGCCGTGCATCGACACACCACCGGTGATCCGCACTCCTATCGCCGCTATCTTCTTTCCAGCTGGGTTCACTCCGGGCCGCCGCTTCTCGTTCGGTATTCCACCGACCCAAACACCGGTCTCGCCATCGACCAGGTGTGCCGGGACGCCAATTTCGGCCAGCGCTTCGATAATCGACCGCTCCAGCATGCGCACGTATGTGACGGGGCCCAGTCCAACTGCCCTCAAATCAACGATCGGGTAGCCAACCAGCTGT
Source organism: uncultured Dehalococcoidia bacterium (assembly GCA_913048295.1). Lineage (GTDB taxonomy): Bacteria > Chloroflexota > Dehalococcoidia > Lucifugimonadales > Lucifugimonadaceae > Lucifugimonas. Next base: position 52 of record CAJWWK010000021.1, on the reverse strand, counting down.
CCCGGACCGTGATAGGTCGCTTCACCGCCGCGGTCGGTCTCGTGGACCTCGA
>CAJWWK010000020.1 GCA_913048295.1 uncultured Dehalococcoidia bacterium | reverse complement strand
ATATTTTTTCTTTCTTTCTTGGGTGCTGTCATTATTTCTTTCACTATCGGATGTGTAGGTGGAAGCGATGAGACCAAAGAACTTAAAGCCGGATCTGCTGCGCAGGTTTCAGGCGTAACAGAGAATCCCACTAAAGTCCCGGTCAATGATGATTCTCCTGTTGCCAAGAAGATCGGGATGCTGAGCCCGCGAACCGGACCGATATCTGTCTTTTCTGAACAATATGAGGCTGCAGCGAATCTCGCTGTAACCGTCTTGAACAGTTCACAGACCCAGTACAAGTTCGAGCTTCTTGTCGCCGATTCAGGATGTGACGGATCGAAAGCGGCGATATCTGCCAGAGATCTCATTGACGATGGCGTTGTCGGTATCGTCGGGGCTGCGTGCTCCGGTGCGACTATGGGGGCTATACAGGTAGCTGCGCCGGCCGGAATCCCTATGGTGTCGTATGCCAGCACATCGTCCACGATTACGTACGTTGACGACAATGGCTACCTGTTCCGTATTGTGCCCAGCGACGCGCAGCAGGCACATGCTCTCGCGGCTGTGGTCGCTGACAGTGGGGCAATCATGCCTGCACTTTTGCATATGACCAACGATTATGGCCGTGGTTTGGCGGATGATTTCGAATTGAACTGGGGTACCGGGGTGTGCACGAGAGTGGGTTATGACCCTGCGGATGGATCGTATGACCCGGAGACCATTGCGCAGTCAGTTATTGATGGAGAGTGTGATTCCGTTGTCCTTATGTCTTATGCCACCGATGGGGCTCTGATCATGGAGGCTTTGTATGCTCAGGACTTTATTGGCAGTGTTTTTGGTGGAGACGGTCTTACTGATGCAACATTTCAGGAGTCTTTCACGAACACCTCCGCCCTCGATCGTTTGTCTGCCACCAAGCCGCGATCAGGTTCGCCATCGCAGGCCCAGGCTGAATTTGAAACCGCTTATAGCGCGGCTGGCGGCGATCCGGAAGATATTTACGTGCACGAGGTCTACGACGCGGTCAACATGATAGCGACCGCTGTGATTGCCAACCCAGTGGGTGATATCAAGTGGACCCTTGCAGGCATTGGTAATAACTATTCTGGCGCGAGCGGACTGCATACGTTTGACGCGAACGGGGATGTGGCAGGTGCAGGTTACTCGATTTGTAAATTCATGGTTTACGGAGGAAAGACAACTTTTTCGTGTCCTCAGATATGGACTGAGGAGGCGGGTATTACGGGTGCTGAATTTAATGGTGAGGTTGTAAAAATCGGGCTACTCAGTCCGCGAACCGGCCCCATAGCTGTTTACTCGTCCGGTTTCGAGATCGCTGCAGATATCGCCATTGATGCACTCAATGCTATCGATCCCGAAAATTACCGATTCCAATTGATCACTGCTGATTCCGGCTGCGATGGCAGGCTTGCGGCCTTGGCTGCCCAGATACTCGTCAACTCAGGTGTGGGCGGAATAGCCGGTGCTGCATGCTCGGGCGCGACCCTCGGTGCTATATCTGTTGCATCGGTTGCAGGAGTCCCGATGGTTTCTTATGCCAGCACATCTCCTGCCTTAACAACTGCCGATGATGGTGACAACCTTTTCAGGGTCGTACCTGCAGATGACCTGCAGGCTCGTGCTCTCGTGGATATCGTCAAGTCCAATGGGTTGAGTAACCCCGGGGTGTTGTATATGAGTAACGACTACGGTGTCGGGCTTGCGGATTTCTTTGAGTCCGCATGGAAACCGGACGCCGTATGTAAGTCGACTAGTTACGATCCGTCAGAGGGTGCCTACGACGCTGGAGCGCTCGCAGCGTCGGTTATAGATGCGGGGTGTGACTCGGTAATCATGATTTCTTACGCCACCGATGGAGCTTGGATTGCCGAAGAACTGCACGGACAGGGTTTTAAGGGCCACAGGTTCGGGGCAGATACCATTGCTGATGCGGGGTTCATTAATGCGTCCGCTGATCAGAGCACGCTGGGAGGAATTATTGCGACCAGGCCGCGACAGGCCGGGGATTCTGAGCAGAAAAGCCTGTTTGAATCAGCATGGAGTAAGGCCGGGGGGCCCGCTGGGGCACTGTACACACATGAGGTGTACGACTCGGTCTTGTTGATTGGTATGGCTTTATTGTCGTCGGAACCTGATGCTGCTGTAGCGGTTGCAAAAACAGGCGTTGGATTTGAGGGCGCATCCGGTAAGCACACGTTTGACGCGGCTGGAGACGTTATTGGCAACGGATATGACGTTTGCTCGTTTACTTACACGGCGCCGTCCGCGTCGTTTGGTTGCTCACAGTTCTGGACCATAGCCGACGGCCTTTCCGATATGCCGTAGGCAACAAGCTGCTGTCTCCTTTTTCGCATTATTTACTGGTTGCTGGTATTTGCTACCTGGTCTGTGTTGGACTCCAGCAACGTGGGACGGTTTTGGTAATAGGGAGATCAGGCTCGTTTGAGTAAGTTAATGGAGCCTCCGTCTGATCTTCGAACACACATCCGGCTCAGCGGCCTCCGGTGTACTCTGATGCTGATTTCACTAACTGGAGTCGTACTTGAGTACTCGCCCAGATATTCTCTACATCATGTCGGATGATCACGCTGCCCACGCGATTTCTGCGTACGGAAGCCAGATCAACCACACACCCAACCGTGCAAATGACGGACGCCTGTATTACCGCAAAAGGAGCGGCGAAGACAAAGTAGATGTCCTCGTACCTATTAAACGGCGGCAAGAGCGTTGGCAAGGCAGTACGTGGGATCGGCGTCACCGACCACAATATTTACGGGTGGCGGCAGGAGTACAACACGATCCGACCACACAGCTCTCTTGGATACCGACCGCCGGTGCCTGAGGAGACTATGCCCAGGCTTCAGTTGGTCGCAAATCCGAGATAATAAGTGGTAACGATCGCGGGGTAATGTTTTACCGACCGGTTCGTCTTCGACTTTGGAACTGCCCATATTCGCGATACCTGATACTCAGTTGCCCTAAGTTCTCACAGGTAAATGGCAATTAACGTGCCTGATGGTGCGGAATCAGTGTTGGGTTCACGCGAACGAACAGCATATGCAAGGCTAACCGAAGGTGCACAGGTACTCGGTAACCCCTATCCGGACTTTCCTGATAACCGGTTCGGTGCCTGATCGTTTGGATGGTGTTGCAGGTGCAGGCTGTCGGAGGACCTCGACTTCACGACTGCCGACTGTGTCCTGAACGGCGAGTGCCTCACAGAGCACACGGCCGTCGAAGTGGTCAGGGATCGGGAGGTTAAGCAGTTCGAGGACTGTTGGTGCAATGTCGATGTTGCCGCTTGCCAGTTTGGAATCGACGCCCGACCTGAACGACGGGCCGCTGGCGATGAGCGTGTTGTGAAGTTCAGCCGGGCTTCCGCCGCCGTGTGAGCCTGCCCCGAGTTTGCCCCCCGTTGCCGCGCCCGACCTTGCGTGGGGTGCGGGCTGTGAAGTTTGATCAGACCGCATCGTTACCGCGATGTCCGGGGCGCGTTCACCGGTGAGTCCGATATCGCTTAGCGCAACGATGCCTTCGGTCCCCGGGTTTACGACATCGGCGGCGATGGCCCCGACCCAGGCCTGGGTCGACAACCACTTCAGCAAGCGCTGAGTGAGTTGCTGTTTTTTTTCGGGAACATACAGCAGCACCGAGCCACCGTTTTCGGCAACAATTATTCCCTGGCGGTCGGCATCCGAAACGCCCTCCGGGATGGGGGAGTCGCTTTCGGATCCGAACCCCGCGTTCGTCAGTTCGAGCTGCACGTCGATAACCGAAGTGATCGTCGAATAACCGTGGTCTGAAACGATCATGACATCCGGATTGCCGCCCCGCCCTTTGATGGCGTCCAGGATTCGGCCAAGCTGCGCATCAGCCAGCGAATACATCTCCTGCGCCTCCGGGCTGTCGATTCCGAAGGCATGCTGGGAAGTATCAGGCTCCGGGAACCAGATGAGCAGGACATCGGCGTTCAGTCCATCGATCGCATAGTTGATGGCTACGTCGGCGGTACGCGTAACAAGTTTTGCCGCGGGCGCTTCCTTCGCGGGCCACTCTCCAAACCTGCTCAGGATTTCGTCGTGGTGAGACGGGGGATTCGTAAATTCAGGGTGAATGACGACGCCGTCAAAGTCGCCCGCGTTGGGGTGTTGAACGAATGCGTTTCCGCTCGTCCCCCCGACCACGGAAACCCATCTGAGACCGTGATGGCTTATCAGTTCGCCAATGGTGGGCGTAAAAAGCAGCCCGCCCCCGGTTAGCCGGTTGATCTCATCCAGTTTCGGAACGAGTGCATCGACGACCTCCGTCTTCGAGTATTCGGGAAAGATCGACTTGTTTGCCGTAAGGCCATGCTTGCCCGGCGTCACTCCGGTCACGAGAGTCGCTGAGTTAGCCCTGGTAACAGTTGGAAACACAGCATGGTTGTGCAGGAAGCGCACACCGCCTGTAGCGAGCGCGCTCACAACGGGCATTCGTCTGCTGGTTACCTGGGAAGGCTGCAGCCCATCGAATGCTGCAATCACTATCCGCGGCCCGGTTCTTGATCCGGGCATCAGCCGATTCCCAAATCGGCAAGGGCATCATCGGAAAACCCGAAATAGTGAGCTACTTCGTGAGCTACCGTTATTCGCACCTGCTGTTCCAGCCCTTCGTGCGATTCGCAGGCGTCCTCGATCGGTTCCTGGAACAGGGTTATTACGTCCGGGAGTGGCGGTACGTAGGCACCGCGCTCGGTTAGTGGGACTCCCTCGTACAGTCCAAACAGAGTATCCCGGGGCCCAAGATTGTTCCGCACTCGCTGCGTATGGGATGGCCGGGTCTCGACGATAACGCCAACGTTGCCCATCTTAGACAGGAACCGATCGGGCAACGAAGCAACGGCGGTACGTACCAGCTGCTCGAAGCTATCCCTGCTCACTCGCAAAATGGGGTTACCCGGCTCCGACTTGCGTGCGAATCTTTTTCAGCACGTCGAGGTTTGGCCGGTCAGGGCCGCTTTTGTTTGTGCCGGGAACCTCGAGGTAGAACGGGATGTCTTTGAACGCCTGGTGCGACAGCAGGGTCGCGAAGCCAGCGTTCCCAATGAACCCCTCGCCGATATTTTCATGCCGATCAACCGAGGAGCCGAGGTCCCGCATTGAGTCGTTGGCGTGCACGGAGCGCAGGAACTCCAGTCCGATCTCCTTATCGAACTCGTCAATCGTCGCGTTCAGTGTGTCGGCACCGGTAATGTCGTAGCCGGCGGCCCAGACGTGCTGAGTATCGAGACACACGGCCACGCGGTCGTCGCCAATGGCCCTGATAAGCGTTCCCAGCTCTGCGAAGGACGAGCCGATGTGATCCCCTGCCCCGGCGCTGGTCTCGAGCATGAGCAGAGTATCGCCCGGCTCGCTGTCGAGGACTTTCCGTACCGAAGCCGCAAATTTGTCAACGACTGCTTCAAAGCCCTGGCCCCGGTGGCTGGCCGGGTGAAAAATAACACCCAGTGCCCCGAGCGCATTGGCCGCTGCGACATCGGCCTGCAGAGCCGTTTCGGATTTTGCGACCAGCTCGTCATCAGGAGATCCGAGGGCGATGAGGTACTTGCCGTGGAGCACCGTCGGCCCCATTCCGGCGCGCTGCATTTCCGACTTGTACTTTTCTGCGACCTTTTCGGGGATCGGCTTTGACGACCACATGCGTGGCGACGAAGCGAATATCTGGAAGCACTCGGCACCTATTTCCTCGGCCCGTGCGATGGCCTTGAAAGTTCCACCAGCTGCGGAAACGTGCGCACCAATCTGCATCCTTTTCGGCTCCCTAATTTCTATTACGCGCGGTGCCAGACCAATCGCATCAGTTGGCGCATGGTAGTTGAATATTTCCCGGGGTGCGACTTCTGTGCCGGTGCGTCAGGGCGAAACGGCGGCCCGCCGCCACGGCAGGAGCGCGCGGCGCTCCCACAGTACAAGGACCTGTGCGGCGATGAATATCGAGCTGTACGTGCCGACAATAACGCCGGACAACAGCACGATCAGAAAGTCCCGGAGAGACGCCCCACCAAAGAGCAGCATCGCAAGGATTACCGTCATCGTTGTGAGGCTGGTGCCCAGCGAGCGTGTGACCGACTCGGTGATCGACAGGTTGACTGTACTCCGGAACTCCCGCGAGGGCGCGAGCGTGACGTTCTCGCGTATCCGGTCGAATATCACAATCGTGTCGTTTACCGAGTAACCGATGACTGTGAGGATTCCGACAATGAAGATGGCGTTCACTTCGGCGTTGATCGCAATTCCCAGCAGGGTGAAGACGCCCAGCACAATTAATACATCGTGTCCGAGAGCAATAATCGCGGCAATGGCGTACTTGTACGAAGACGGCACCGTTCGGAACGCATACATGATGTACATCATCACGAATACCACGGCCACTAACACGGCAATGACGGCGTTACGGACAGTGTCCTGGGCGACGGAGGAACCCACCGTTGAGGTATCGAGCACGGTGGCTGGTACACCGTCCAGTTTCGCCACCTCGTCGGTAATGGCATCCAGTCCCGAGTTCCCGAGATCATCCGTGCGAACGAAATACTGGTTGTCACCCATCGCCTGGATAATTGCCTCGGGATGATCCGCACGGTCGAGAGCCGCTTTAACCCCAGCAGTACCGGGGTCGCTGCTTTCGAACCTGAAGGTGACGGTCGAGCCTGAAGTGAAGTCGATCCCCAGGTTCAGGCCGGGAGAAACCAGCACAATCGCAGAGAGTGCGACCAGTAACAGCGAGGCATTCAGAAATATCCGACGCTTTCCGATGAAGTCCATCAGGCGTTTCCTCCAACCGATGATTCGCCTTGCTGATCTTGTTGACCTCGGTCACGCACTGGCACGAAGAGGTGTAAATTGTTCCCGATCGCTGATGTTGCGAAAAGGCGGAGCAACAGCCTGCTGGCGAAGAATGCAGTGAACATGCTCAGGAGCACGCCGATGGCGAGCGTGAGAGCGAATCCCTGCATAACGCTGGTACTGAATCGATCACCAAACCAGAACAACACGAGAGCAACAATGATCGTCGAAAAGTTTCCGTCCCTAATCGATGGCCATGCCCTGTCGAAGCCTGCCGTGATCGCGGCGAGCAGGCCCCTGCCCGAGCGTAGTTCTTCTTTCGTCCGCTCCGCTATCAGGACGTTCGCGTCTATCGCGAAACCCAGTGAAAGGATGACGGCAGCCGCGCCCGAGAGGGTGAGGGTCACCGGAATCATTTTGAAGATTGCCAGCAGCATGATGGTATAGGCGACGAGTGCAATGGACGCTACGAGCCCGGGAATCTTGTAGTAGGCGATCATGAACATGAGCAGCATCACAAGCCCAATCCCGCCAGCGATCAGGCTGCGTTTCAGGGACTCTTTGCCCAGCACGGCGTCGACATTGCGCTCCTGGATCAGGTCAAGGCCAACGGGCAGCGCGCCGGAACGCAGCTGAATCGCAATCGTTCGCACGCCTTCCGAAGTGAAGCTACCGCCCTCGATAATCGCCCTACCACCCGATATTCCGGCCTGCGCACTCGGCGCAACAAGCTCTTCACCATCAAGGTAAATTGCCAGTCGATCGCCCTGGCGGGCGACGCGGTCGGTAACGTCGAAGAAGGCATCGCCTCCGTCGTCGTTGAAGATGAGAGTGACGATAGGCCTCGGAATAGCGCCCCCGGAGACATCCGGGAAGGCATCGTCCAGGTCGGCGGCATCGATCTCGGTAGCCGATTCGGTGAAATACGCAGGGTCGGTACAACGCGCATTAATCCATTCCTCATCTGACAGGCCGTCCGGGGGCCACGGGATATCGTTTGACGGAGGCAGCAAGTCGCCACATTCGCGGTAGCGGAACTCGAGTTGGGCGGTTTTGCCGATCAGGTTCTTCGCCTCCTGGACACCGCCACCCAGCGTCCACTGCGTGAGGGCACCCTGGTTCGAAACAAACTGGATTGTGCCGATCTCCCGGAGCGCATTAAGGATTCGCTGGTCCTCGCCAAGGATTGGGTTACCTTCGTCGTCCGTCGTGCTGGTGTCGACGCCCTTCAGAAGTATCGAGAAGAGACCGGCAGCGGCCTCGATCTGGTCGATTTCTGCGTCGCTCCGGTCAACCGATGCAAATGCGGCCTGAACTTCTTCGAGTGTCGGGAGGGTTTCCTCCGGTTCGGAATCAACTGCGGTGTCGTCGCCTCCGGCGGGCGGAACGATTTCGGGTAAGACATAGCCAACCTGCAGGGTCACCGGGAACCAATCGATAACTGCCTCCCGCCAGGCGTCGGCCTCTGATGGCGTAAGCACGGTGCCGTCGGTGTCGACGACCTCAGCCCGTATCTCATCCAGTTGCACAGTGAGCGAAAGGTTCTCGTTTTGCTTCACTTCCGCGTCGGGTCGTTCGAGGTTATCGTGAAAAAAATCTTCGAGCGTCTGGGCGCTAACGGCATCCGAACCGAAGTTCAGCGTTATCGCGGCACCGGTCTGGCCGGGGATCTGAACCAGCACTCGATCGGGAACGGTCCCGGCACCGCCGCCGAGGAGTTGAACTTTTGCCTCGCTGACACCAAATTCGTTAACCCGCTTGTCGATGATGTTGCGGACGCCTTCCATGTCGTCCTGGGTCGGTTCACGACCGTCTTCTGGCACAACACGGTAGACGAGGTGGGTTCCACCCTCAAGGTCCAATCCGAGCGTCAGGCCGAGGACGCTGTCACCGCCACGGGAAAACCCGAGGATATTAAATTCGGAAACTGTGAGTACGACCACCGACAGGACAACAAGTATTGCGACGAGGAGGAGGCCTCTAAATCTATTCAATAATCCGGACTCTTACGCGAAACGCGCCGCAAAGGCGGCGCGTCTATGTGAATTCTTCTGGCGGTCAATCACCGATCTGGTGTCGCCACGACGTTGCTAGGACATCCTCCCGATTCCGATAACGGGTTCGTTGGAACCCGTTATCGGTTCAAGCGTGAAATAAAGCTGAAATCGCACGGGCGTTTCAGGCCAGAAAAAAGTATAGCACCGGGCCGTTGTGGAACCGCGGTGCTCGCAGGTCCGCGTTTCGGCAAATATTCAGACTATCTGCGACGAGGTCTGGCGCACTGATTTCGTGGGTCAATGCCGGTGTTCGGGGTCGAGCAACACGCCGCCATTGAGGTGAGGGTCGTCGGATTCGACTTGCTCATGACCGGCCTGACCGTGGTGCTGGTGACCTGTGTCGTGTTCAGGTTCAGGGTCGTCGACCACGTAACCGGCACTGCGGAGGTCGTATTGCATTTGAGAAATCGAAGAATCCGAGTACAGGTCGCTGAACTTTATCGTGCTCTCAACAATTTCGATTCCCGATTCGTCCGGTTCAACTTCATCGTCGTCGCTGTGGTCTGTATGAATCTCGAGCTCGACATCGTGCATGTGTGGTTCGTCTTCCCGCTTGAGTGAGCCCGCCGCCACGAGTTTCTGGTGCGCCAACAGGTGGTCGACGTAAAGGATTCCATTCAGATGGTCGATCTCATGTTCGATGGCCTGGGCGTACAACTCTTCGGCGGTTACCGTCATTTTGGAGCCGTTTTCATCGAGCCACCGCGCCTTCACGGATATCGCGCGCTTGACCAGGCCTTCGTAACCGGGGAACGAAAGACAGCCTTCGATGATCTCGCGTTCTCCCTCGGTCGCTCGTATTTCAGGGTTAACGAGGACCTCCGCCGATTCTTCACCTAGCATGTGAATAGTCACGACCCGCTGCAGTGCTCCCACCTGGTTGGCTGCGAGACCTATCCCACCCGCGGCATCCAGGGTTTCGATCATATCGGCGGCAAGATCCCGGATTTTGTCGTCGACGCGCCGAACTACCCTGCATTTTTTACGCAGAATCGGATCGGGGAACACCCTGATTCGCCTGATGGCCAATCGCCTGCCTTTCGTTTCTAATTCTTCCGGTCGTGCTTTTAGTTTACGTACGTGTGGCAGGTTACTCAGCGGGTATGGCCGATCATCCGAGCGAGCCCGGATCGACATCGATGGTCCACAAGATGCCGGTCGGCACGATATCGAGCAGTCTCTCAGGGTGCGGACCCTTCAGCAATATTTGCCAGCGGTACAGGTTCCTCATTTTTAGCGGATACGCGGGAGTCGGACCGATGACCTCGATAGATGTTTCGCCGTGCGTCTCGCGTGCCTGATTCAGTTCGGCTGCGAGTCGCCCGGCTTCGGTCCAGGCCACCTCGGCGTTGCGAGCCGAATGCATCAGCTTGATCATGTTCGTGAACGGTGGGTTGGCCTGGGAGGCCCGCTGGTTTATTTCAGTGTCGTAGAACAGTTCGTAATCGTGGTCGGCCGCAGCCTGAATTGCGTAGTGGTCGGGTTTAAAAGTCTGGATCACGGCACGACCACCCCACGCCCCCCGACCGGTGCGTCCAACTACCTGTGTCAGCACCTGGAACGCACGCTCGGCGGCGCGGAAGTCGGGCACGGCAAGCCCGGTATCGGCCGAAATGACACCGACCAGCGTCACGCTCGGAATGTCGAGTCCCTTTGCGACCATCTGCGTGCCCACAAGAACTTTCTCCGGTCCCGACACGAAATCGTCCATGATCCGCTGGTGATCGGCTGCAGTGCGGGCGGAATCTGAATCCCACCTGATCACCTCAACACCGGGGAAGTACTGATTTACCGTCCGGGCTGCCATTTGTGTTCCCGGCGAGGACCGGTGCACCTGTTTACCGCCGCATGTGGGGCATGGCGTATCGGCCCCGGCCGTGTAGTTGCAGTAGTGGCAAACCAGCTTTCCCTTAGGGCCGCGCCGGAGGTTTTTTCCGTTTGATTGATTTTGTGCAGCCCGGTGATACGTGAGTGCCGTGTCGCAGCGTCGGCACTGGCGTACGTTGCCACATTCAACGCACTGGACAAACGAGGCGGTCCCGCGCCGGTTAATGAACAGAATCACCCTTCCGTTGTCCGCCAGGGCTTCTCGCATCGAATCGATCAGCGTCCGGCTGAGCATGTCGAAGTGCCGCGCCACGCGTTCCTCGCGCATGTCGACTATCTGGACCGCCGGCATCGCAGGGTAGCCCGGGAGTTTCGGGTCGCTTCCGTTCTTACCGATCCGGTCTGGCAGCTCAAGAAGTTGGTAGCGACCCGATATTGCGGCACGATAACTCGTAATTTCAGGGGTGGCGCTGCCTGTTACGAGCGTCGCACCGGTCTCTTCTGAAATCCGTTCGGCGACTGCGCGTGCGTGATACCGGGGGGCCTGATCGCCCTGTTTGTACGTCCATTCGTGCTCTTCGTCGATCACGATAAGGCCGATATCCGCGATCGGGGCGAAGATGGCACCACGCGAGCCGAGAACAATCGGAAAGTCGCCGTTCTTGACCCTCCACCACTGGTCGTACCTCTGACCAACGGTAAGGCCAGAATGGAGCACGGCAACCTGCCCGGGAAACCGGGAGGCAATTCGCTGGAGCGTTTGCGGGGTCAGGGCGATTTCCGGCACGAGATAGATGGCCCGTTTACCGGCTGCTATGCACGCCGCTATCGCCCGCAGATACACCTCGGTTTTGCCGGAACCTGTAACGCCGTGAAGGAGGAACTTTCGTTTCGCCGGGTTGTCTGAGGTTGCGGCGGACATGACCCGACCGACGATCACATCGATTGCATGTTTTTGCGGTTCCGTAGGGGTGTGGGCAAACTCCTGCTGGAAGTAGTAATCGGCCAGTGGATCACGGTCTCTCCTGATTTTTTTAGTTTCAAGAAGGGTTTCACTAAAAGCCCACTTGACGGCTGCAGTGCCAAACTGCTCGTTCAACGATTTCTTGGTTGCGGCCGTGTTGCCTGACTGAAACCACTTGAGAAGTTCCCCGCGGCGGCTGGACCTCCGTTTTTCACCTGTTGAGACGGCGGGCTCGGATCCGTGCATATCGATCAGCCGACCGACAACCTCTGCCGGAGCGACCAGCTCGATTTTGTTCGTGAACACGGCCGATACTCGCGGCTTTTCCCACTCAGATTCGGCAAGTAGCACGCCGCGCCGCACCAGGCGGTCGACGATTGCGGTCCCGCTCAGGCCAAGATTGCGGGCGACCCGAGACCTGGGCAGTCGCTTGCTCTCTCGGACGTGATCGATCGCCTGTTGTTCCCTGCGGGACAAGCCATGATTTCCATCTCTCGCCCCCGCCCCGTCTCCGGGATCTGGCGGTTTGCCCAGCGTCAGCCATGTCCGCAGTCGCGACGATGCGCCCGGCGGTAGCAAAAGCGAGCAGGCCGTGAACAGGTTTGTGCGGTAGTGAGATGCGATCCACCGCGCTACTAGCAGCAGGTGTTCAGCAATAAATGGCCCGTCGACCGTCCGAGCTATGATCGGGCGAATTTTGTCCAGTTCCGTGAGGGGCACGTCAGGAAGCTCGAACACGACGCCCTGTCTCGTCCGGGGCCCAAACGGTACCCAAACGAGGTCGCCAGGAACGATTTCCATGCTCTCGGGAATTGCGTAGGTAAATGTGCGCGAGCGGTCGTCGGGGAAATCGACGGCTACCTCAGCGAACTGCAATTTCGACTCCGGAACATTTTTATTGCGCGGGCATGATGTCTGCTGGTGTGGTCTGGACCTGGGCCAATTATGTTCCCTGTCCGTGAAGAGGGTAAGTTATCCGAGTCATCCCTCATAATGCGAAAGGCTGCGCTCAGAAAAAAAGCCCTCTCGCATTCGAGAGGGCTGAACATTTCGGGAACGAGTAGATACTAGCGGCGTTCCTTGATGCGGGCTTTCCTGCCGGTGAGACCGCGCAGGTAGTAAAGCCTTGATCGCCGTACCTTGCCCCGGCGGCTGACCTTGAGGGATTCCAAGTTTGGCGAATGGAAAGGGATAATCCGCTCGACACCAATTCCGTAAGAAACACGTCGCACGATGAAAGTATCGCCGGGTGAGGGATTTCTCGATGTGGTGTGCTTTCCGGAGATTACGTTGCCCTGGAAAGCCTGGATGCGCCGGCGGTCGCCCTCAACGATTCTCAGGTTTACGATTACCGTGTCACCGGGTTGAAATTCATCGATGTGGTCGAGCGGCTTTCGCTCGATCAGTGATGCGGCGTCCATATCAAATTTCTTTCGTCGCGAAAAGACGCCGTTGGGCGTCAATCTGTAAATGCGTGAATGAGGGTGGGTGCGACCGATCTGTGTCGGTGCGGTACTACAAGTGTATATCCGGGTCGGGCTGACCAGCAACCATTACGCACACAGATATATCGGGTCGGCCACAGCGGGAAAAGCCATCACTTCCCGGCAGTACCGTTTCTGGGCGACCGGGGCCGGTTTGATTGCGTGCTAATCCCCTGGCGGCCAGTCCCTGAGCAGTTCGGGGCGCCTTTCCTCAGTTCGTCTGAGCGACTGCATCCGTCTCCAGGCATCAACCTTTGCATGATCGCCACTGAGCAGGACCTCAGGTACGTTCAGTCCCTCGAACTCGGCCGGACGGGTGTAGACCGGACCTTCGAGCAGCGAATCGGTGCCGGGTGCAAACGAGTCGTGCACCGAGGAACCGTCGTCGCCCAGTACACCCGGGATTAGTCTCACGACAGCGTCTGTCAGTGCCATCGCGGGAATTTCTCCGCCTGTCATCACAAAATCGCCGATTGAAATCTCTTCGTCGATCCGCATTTCGATGAAACGCTCATCAACGCCTTCATAGTGGCCGCAGACAAGCGTTATCGCATCCATCTGAGACAGTTCAGCAGCGCGCCGATGGGTGAGAGGACTGCCCTGGGCCGACATCAATATGACGTGGGGATTCGGTGAGTCGGGTGCCGCTTTCGCTACCGAATCGACCGCGCTCACCAGGGGCCCTGCCTGCAGCACCATGCCGGCGCCTCCGCCGAACGGTGGCGCGTCGACGGTGCCCCGGTCGTCCAACGCGAAATCACGCAGCTGGATGAGATCGATTTCGACTCGACCGGATTTAACGGCCCGTCCAATGATGCTGGTGTCAAGCGGACCTTCAAACATTTCGGGGAACAGCGTGACTATCGATAGTTTCATCGGGTACTGAGTGATTCTGATGGACGGTCGTTGGCGGTCTCTTGCTTTTCACATGTGAGAAGAAAGAGGTACGTGCGGCCGCCTGCGGATGCTTGGGCACGGGCGGACGCGTTGACCTACTACTCTACGACGGGTGGCTGCCTGTATGCCGATCGTGGAGCACTTCGACTGCATGATTGATCACGGACAGCACCACTTGAAGGTTGTCCCTGACCCCGCCGGTACTGCCGGGCAGGTTGATTATCAGTGTCGCACTCCTGGCGCCGACCACAGCCCTGGAGATCATTGCCATGCGCGTGGCTTTTAGCGACTCGGCCCTCATTACTTCGGCCATCCCGGGAATTTCAAGGTCGATCAACCCGCGTGTAACTTCCGGCATGACGTCACGTGAAGACAGGCCTGTCCCGCCGGTGGTCACGACCAGGTCGACGTTGCCCGCGTCGCACCACGTCGTGATCTGCTCAGACAGTCGGTCAAAATCGTCGGGGAGGATGACGCGCTCGACCAGAGTATGCCCTGCTCTTTCCAAGATTTCGACAACGGCATCGCCACTTGAATCGACCCGTTTCCCGGCCGATCCTGTATCGCTGCTCGTCAGCACCGCATAGCTGATTGCCACGTCAACTCCTGTTACCGATGTACTCGGAAATCCGCAAGAAATACGAACCCGATTATCTTGCCGATTCTGTTAAGTACGAACGTACTATCCAACTGGGATCAAAGTAAGAGTACGAAGGTACGAACTCGAATATCGAGATGCTAGCACGCTTCAGAGTACGTTCGTCATGTGTAAATAGCGCCGAAAACGCGTTCGGATTGTATTGTCGCGTGAAGTGGCAATCTGGCACACTTTGTCGCGTATTGGGGCGATTAGGGGCATAAGCGTTACTGCGCTCCGCTCCCCAGTACAGGGAATTGCAAGTGATTTTTGCTGGCGAATACGAGCACCGAATCGATCCCCAGGGCAGGGTCGCAATCCCCGCGCGCTTCAAAATGGCTTTCGTCGACGGCATTGTCCTTGGCCGGGCGTATGACAACTGCGTCGTTGTTTACACACCGGAAGAGTGGGAACGGGCGGCAGCCGACATTTCGCAGCAGCCGAACACCGCTTCCAGCGCCCGAAAGCTAGCCCGACTCACTTTTTCGGGTGCCTACGTTGGAACGCTCGACCGAAGCGGTCGGGTCGTTATTCCGGCGCAGCTTCGCGAGTATGCGGGCCTCGGTGAAGACGTAATCATCGTAGGTACAGGCAGGTTTATCGAAATCTGGTCGACAGTTGCGTGGTCGGAGGAACGACGGACGCTCGACACCGAAGCTACCGATATCGCAGAGCGCGCCCCACATGCGGCCCCTCACAGGGAGCTGGCGGAGATCGTCATAAGGCAAAATGAAGGGGAGACAGGCGGGTGATCCTCATGGGAATCGAACTCCACCACACGCCGGTAATGACCCCGGAGGTCTTACAGGCGCTATGTGTCCAGCCCGGTGGACGGTACATTGATGCGACCCTGGGCGAGGGTGGACACTCGACATCTATTCTTTCTGCAGCCGACCCGGGCGGCCAGGTGCTTGGCCTTGACGCAGACCCGGAGGCAGTTTCGGTTGCGACCGAAAGACTGGTCGACGCGGGCGAAACATTTCTTGCGCTAAACGTGAACTTCCGGGATATTCGCGCCACTGCGCTCCGCTACGAGTTTGTGCCTGTGCATGGCGTTCTTTTCGATCTTGGCGTATCGTCGCTCCAGCTGGACCGCGAGGCGCGGGGTTTCAGCTTCCGCCGTGCCGACCCGCTCGACATGCGGTTCGACTTTGACCAGCAACTTACCGCAGCGGACATCGTCAACGATTATGCAGAGTCGGAGCTCGCTGACGTTATCTTTCATCTGGGAGAAGACCGGGCAGCCCGCCGTATTGCCAGGGCGATAGTCCGCAACCGTCCGATCACCACATCGCTCGAACTGGCTGATCTCATCGAGAAGGTAAATCCGCGCCGGGGGAGCCGCATTCACCCGGCTACTCGAACGTTCCAGGCGATACGAATCGCCGTTAACGACGAACTCTCGGCACTTGAAACCGCACTTGAGCAGGCGGTGTCGCTGCTGGGCCAGGGTGGCAGGCTCGCGGTGATTTCATATCACTCGCTCGAAGACCGCATCGTCAAGAACTTCATTCGCAAGCAGGCTTCTGATTGCATTTGCCCTCCGGGTACTCCGGTATGCGTGTGCGACCACCTTGCCACGGTAAAAATAATCACCCGACGCCCGATAGTTCCGACCGATGCAGAGATCGAGACCAATAGTCGTGCACGGAGCGCCAAGCTGAGGGTGGCAGAGCGGATATGAACGTCGTCTGCACACAGAGCTTGACCCTCGTCCCGGTTACTCCTGTGATTATCGGAATTCACGGACCGCGTCCGGCCGCGCTATCCGGTGCCGACGCGAGCACCAGATCCGAACCACCTGATCCGCTGCGGTAATTCCGCCAGTCCCGCCCCTTCGGCCTAATTGGCCGAATCGACCCAGCTTTGTCCGACCGTAAAGGAACGCCCGATGCAAGAAGATTTCAGAGTAGCTATCGATATTGGCACCACGAAGGTGTGCACGATCATCACCCGCCGGCGAGCCGATCACCGCGTGGAAGTTGCAGGAATCGGACTTGTTCCCTGTAGCGGCATGAGCAAGGGCCTGGTGGCCGATTCACAGGCCGTCACGGCTGCGGTACGTGAATCACTGGCAATTGCATCCGCGGATGCCGGCGTTGAGATCGCCTCGGTCTACGCGGGACTTACGGGGACTCACGTCGAATCTAAAAACCGCTGGGTCAACGTCCCCCGCGCCGACGGCATGCGCGCGGTGACGGACCTCGATCTGTCTGCAGCTAAAAAAGCCGCCGGCAAATTTGCCCTTGCCGACGATCGCAAGCTGCTGCATGTAATTCCACGCAGCTACGCCCTGGATGGGTTGCACGGAGTGAGGAACCCGCTCGGGATGCACACAGGCGAACTCCATGTCGAGAGCCATGTGATTACCGGTTCGGTTTCGGCAATCACCAAACTCCACAACGCGGTTTCCGATGCTGGAGTGCGGATCTCATCAATGGTTGTCGAGCCGGTGGCAACCGCGGACGCGGTGCTTACGGCTGACGAGCGAGAAGACGGGGCCGTGTTGATCGACATCGGTGGTGGGACCTCAGACATTGCCGTTTATCACACCGGCACGGTAATCCACACGGCGGTCATCCCTGTAGGTGGATTCCAGTTTTCGAACGACTTGAGTATCGCCTTCTCAATCGATTTCGATGCGGCCGAGCAGCTCAAGCTCGAGCACGGTACTGCCGCACCCGAGCTGGCCGGTATGTCGGATGAGATAACCCTTCATCCGACAACGATGGATCAGCCACTCGCCATCACAAAACGCGAAGTCGGCCAGGTCTTGAAGGAGCGGGTTTCGGAACTGTGCCGAATGATTTTGCTCAAGCTTGAAGAGCCGCACCTTGCGGACGTTCCGACCGATCGAGTTGTGTTCACCGGTGGCGGGGCAAAGCTCGAGGGCTTCCTAAACATTGCCAAGTTCATCTTCCAGCGAAAAGTTCGACTGGCCACGCCGCGCGGACTCGATGGCATGCCCGCAGGCACAAACGACCCGTCATATTCAGCTGCGGTTGGCATCGCACTCTGGGGTTTGCGTAACCTCCCTTCGGAAAATCACATTAGTCGTCGCAACGGGATCGCGGTATCTGGAGAAACCCAGAACTCCCGGAGCGGCGCGTTTGCCACGATCCGTGGCTGGCTCCCCAGACGAGAATGGGATCGAAAATCAGATCGCGAAAAGGAGACTGCTGGCGTTTAGGGTTGCGCAAGCAACGCAGGAATGTCAGAACAAACTCAGGCTCCGGGCGCTAAAAAATTAACGACGCCGTTTGAATGAACGGCGACACATCCAAAAATCCGCGGACGTCCACTAATCCTCTGTAAAGGAGGCATGGCGGGTGCTCCCCAGCAAAAGGAAAAAACCAATGGCCGGCCAGGTAGAAACACCAGTAGGAGAAAGCATCGGATCAGCGACGATCAAGGTCGTTGGCGTTGGCGGCGGCGGCTCGAACGCAGTCTCGCGTATGTACCGGGACCGAATTCCCGAAGTCGAGTACATCACAGTCAACACCGACGCCCAGGCGCTGTCGCGTTCTGACGTTCCGATACGGATACGCGTTGGCGACCGCACGGCCCGCGGGCTTGGTGTTGGTGGAGATCCTGCCAAGGGCCGTGAGTGCCACGAAGAGGACCGAGACGAGATCAAACTTGCGCTTGAGGGTGCCGACCTCGTATTCATCGCTGCTGGCATGGGCGGCGGTACGGGTACGGGCGGATCGCCGGTAGTGGCCGAAATCGCTCAGGAACTTGGTGCGCTCACCGTCGGTGTGGTGACCAAGCCGTTCGACTTCGAAGGGTCTCGACGGCGCAGGCAGGCCGACGAAGGCATCGCTGCCCTATCTGAAGTTGTCGACACCCTGATCGTCATTCCCAATGACCGGCTGTTGATCATGTCGAGCGAAAACCTGTCGATGGACATGGCCTTCCGCATGGCCGATGACGTTTTGCGGCAGGGCGTGCAATCAATCGCGGAGTTGATCCTGATGCCCGGCGAGATCAACCTGGACTTTGCTGACGTGAAGGCGATCATGTCGAACGCCGGACCGGCCTGGATGGCAATTGGTCACGGCAGTGGAGAAGACAGGGCCGTGATGGCGGCCGAGGCGGCCATTGACAGTCCGCTGCTGGAAGTTTCGATCGAGGGTGCTCGCGGGGTGATATTCAACGTCACCGGCGGCACTGACCTGACTCTCCAGGAGGTTCACAAGGCTTCTGAGATCGTATCCAACATGGTCGACCCAGACTGCAACATCATCTTCGGAATGGTCACCGATCCCAAGATGGAGAATGAAGTCAAGATGACGATCATCGCCACCGGCTTCCCGGGTGCGGAGGCGTCGGCTGAAAAAGAAGCGGCGGTTAACGCCGCGCTGAGCGATGTTCTGGGCGACGAGGATGCCCTCGACCTACCGCCGTTCCTCAGGCACCACAGTTCGGCACGCAGGCGCACTGCCCGTGAGCTGGCGGTGAGTGACTAGGGGAACCCACGGCGTCACTGCCCTGCCGACCTCTGTACCGATATTAATTATCCCGAGGGAATCGAGTTCCCTCGGGATAATTTTTTAAATGTTGAAAAGCTACAAGTGAGGGCTATCCAGCCCGACCGCCCGTAACGGCTTCAAGCATGGCCTGGATGTAGCCCTGGGCGAAGATCCTCGACCGGTAGCCACCCCAGTTGCCCGGAAAGTCGGTGTCGCCAGTGATCAGCGGGCAGTGATCGTCCATAAAGACACCCTCGAAGCCAGCTGCGTTGTACGTTTCCATGGCCCTCTTCATATCGACGTATCCCGTATTGATGAACTCTTCATTGAACTTCGGAATCGTTCCTGACACGTTGCGGAAGTGCACGTACAGGATCTTGTTTCGCTCGGTGAAGTACCGGATCATCTCGTAAATACCATCGTCCGCGGCATCGGCCATCTCTGAGAAGGTGCCCTGGCAAAATTCGATGGCGTTTGCCGGGCTGTCCACAATGGATACCAGGCGTTTGTAGGCATCGAAGCTGCCCAGGAGCCGGGGTATTCCATCCAGTTCCGGTACCGGCGGGTCGTCGGGGTGGATTCCCAATCGAATCCCCGCTTCTTCAGCTATCGGCGTAATTGCCCTGATCCAGTACTCGAGGCAGTTCCACATGTTCTCCTGCGAAATATCGTAATGGCCGGCAATGCCGATCTGCTGAATCGGCTTCTTATCGCGTGAATCGCTGTCCCAGAGCGTGGCTTCAGCGCCTCCACGGACTTGTGTATTACCCGCGCGCCAGACCGATGCCACCATCCAGTGATAGCCAAGAATCGGAATGCCGGCGCGGCCCATGTCGGCGATTTCACCAGCAAGCTCTTTGACTAATTCATCACGTTTCGGACCGCCAAAGGCGATGTCGTGAAACTTCTGTTCTGCAATAAAGCCGCCCTCGCAGGCAACCAGGTTCAGACCGAACGATTCGACCCGTTCCCGGAGCGCCGCGTAATCGTCGTATGTGTTTCGACCTTTGCCGTGGGGTTCATTCGTACCCGGCAACAAGGCTGATCCTGGGCCGCCGTAGAAAATGATGTCCTTAACTCCCAGTTGTGCTGAGGTAATTAAGACTTCGTCGGTTGCGATTCGTATGGCCCAGGCGTTTTTCATGTTGATAATTCCGGCTGATCCCCGGGCGGTCTCGCATTCCGTGTGTGTCCGCCGGGCGGGGGCGGCGTAGTTGACCAGTATCTTACTTTTCTTGCCGGACATCGGGCGGTTATCCACCAACTGTTCCCAACTCTCAGGGAAACCAACTTCTTGAACTTAGAGCCCGGTTGCGCGACGAATTACGTCGCAGATTTCGCGAAATTATGAGGCTGGTTCATGGGGGATTCTGGCACAGTTGCAGAGCCGAATATTGCAGAAGGATTACGTGATATCGGTTGAGACAGGGGATTGACACTTACTCTATGGATAGTGGTAGTCTCTGTGGCACCCCACTAAATGTGGGGGATGGCTGTGTCCGCAGCCGGTCGGCGGCGTGTTCAACTTTATGTTAGGCACACTGCCCTGCCCCGGGCTCTGGATTTCGATAATTCTGGCGCCGGAGCGGGTGGGTTCCGCGCGGCCTGTATAGATATTGGCGATTGGCGCGTTTCAGGCAATGCATTGTCCCTTTTGCGGCAACAATGAATCCCGGGTGATTGACTCACGTGAGGCACCTGACGGCGTGCGTCGGCGACGCGAGTGCATGAGGTGCGAACTGCGGTTCACAACCTACGAACGTGTTCACTCGATGCCGTTGATGATCGCCAAGAGAGACGGGCGCCGTGAGGCGTTTTCGTCGGAAAAGCTTGAGCGTTCGCTGCGGACTGCCTGTGCCAAACGACCCTTGGAGGTTGGCGCCATTTCTAAGATGGTTGTCAATATAGAAAACGAGTTGCATAAACTTTCGAAAGCGGAGGTCGAGGCACGTGTGATCGGTGAGATGTGTATCGAGCGACTGAAGATACTCGACCGGGTGGCCTACATCAGGTTCGCCTCGGTCTATCGGGATTTTCAGGACGTCGACTCTTTCACAAAAGAGGTTGAGGCACTGGCCGAGACTCCAGACGAAGACGATGGATCGAAGAGCCAGTTGCGGTTGATTGAGGATGACGTTCCGCGGCTGGCGCGGCGGGGCCGACGTAGGAGAGCAAGGCATGGTTGACCGACTGGCGTAAGCGATTCGGCCCGGCCAAACCCGATTGCAGTAAATCAGTGGGTGACAGCAAAACCGCCAGGGCTGGCATCGCAAACTAACATACAGAAGATCAGAATTAGAGCGAACAGTATAAATATGACCATTACGCAGGACACGCAAATGAGCAAGAACGGTACAGACCCAGTCGAGAAATTTACTCCAGCAGTGATCACCGATAATGCCCGCGTTGTCCTCGATAAACGATATCTGCAGAAAGATGTATCTGGAGAAATAATCGAAACGCCCGAAGGCATGTTCCGCAGGGTGGCCAAAGCGCTGGCAGCTCCCGAGTTCAAATATGAAAAGACGCCTGGAGAGGTGGCTGAACTCGAAGAGAACTTCTACCAGATGATGGCCAGTCTCGAATATCTGCCCAACTCGCCCACGCTGATGAACGCGGGTACGGGCGCAGGGACGCTGTCGGCCTGTTTCGTGCTCCCGCTTGACGACAGCATGGAAGGGATCATGGGCGCTGCTCACGATGCCGCCATGGTGCAAAAATTTGGCGGCGGCACCGGGTTTGCGCTTACGGCCCTCAGGCCAAAGGCCTCCAGCATCAGGACAACACATGGCAAGGCCTGTGGTCCGATCGCGGTGCTGCGCCACCTGTCATCTGTCTCGACCCTTGTAACGCAGGGCGGCAAGCGTGACGGTGCGAACATGGCCGTGCTCGACATTCACCATCCCGATATTCTCGAGTTCATCGAATGCAAGAGCGTCGAAGGTGAAATCCACAATTTTAATATCTCTGTCGGAGCTACCGACGAGTTTATGGAGGCGGTCAAAAACGGCACGACCTACCCGCTCCGCACACTCTCCGATCCCTCGAACCTCGACAGTGAGGTTGTTGAGGTAGACCGGTTGGGCGCCCGCGAGGTGTTCAGCAAGATCGTTCACGGTGCATGGCGCAATGGCGAACCGGGCATGATTTTCCTCGACGAGGTCAACCGGAACAGCCCGGTTTTGCACCTCGGTCGCATCACGGCGACCAATCCGTGTGGTGAACAGCCGCTTCTGCCAAACGAGTCGTGCAATCTCGGTTCGATTGACGTCGCAAAGTTCGTCATCGAGGACGCGGCAGGTCTCGCCGATATCGATTGGGAGCGTCTTGGCGCGTCTATTCGACTGGCCACCCGGATGCTCGACAATGTAATCGACGCGAACAAGTACGCGGTCGACGCCATCGAGGATATGACCCGGAACACCCGGAAGCTGGGACTGGGACTGATGGGGTTTGCCGACATGCTGGTGCTTCTCGGCATTCCTTACGACACGGAAGAGGCTGTCGAGCTGGGTCGCAGGCTGATGCGTTTTACCATGGATAACGCCGATGCCGAATCCCTGGAAATGGCTGAAGAACGCGGGCCCTTCCCGGCATGGCACGAATCCACTGCAGCGCAGCAGGGCGAAAAGCCGTTCCGGAACGCGTGCAGGTTGACGGTCGCGCCGACCGGCACTATTTCGATGATCGCAGGTGCGTCGAGCGGCATCGAGCCGATCTTCTCGCTGGCCTTCCGAAAGCAGAACATTCTTGAGGGTAAGACTCTCTACTACGTCGACAAGAACTTCGAGCGCATCGCCAGGGAACGCGGTTTCTACAGTGATGAACTGCTGGAGCACCTCTCGAACGGTGGCTCGCTACAGGACCGTGACGAGGTCCCTGACGATGTAAAGCGACTGTTTCACGTGGCGTCCGACATTTCGCCGCGCGACCATGTGCTTATGCAGGCCGCGTTCCAGGAAAGCACCGATGCCGGTATTTCCAAGACGATCAACTTCCCGAACGAGGCTACTGTCGAGGATGTTGAAGACGCCTATCTGCTGGCGTGGGAATCTCGCTGCAAGGGTATTACGGTTTACCGCGCCGGGTCACGTGAGAAAGAGGTGCTGACCACCGGCACAACTGATAGTGCACAGGCGGCTGGAGCGGTTTTAGACGATGCCACCCCGGTGAGCATTCCGCAGTACATCACTCCGGCCGATCGGCCTGCGACTCTCCACGGTATTACCCGACGTGTGCGCACTGGCCGCGGAAACCTGTTCGTAACGGTAAACATGTCGAGCGACGACCGGCCTTTCGAGGTGTTCGCCACCCATGGCAAGGCCGGCGGTAACGACGCCGCGATGGCCGAGGCCGTTTCGCGAATGGCGTCGCTGGCGTTGCGTTCGGGCATCGACCCCGTCGATGTCTCGGAACAACTCCGCGGTATCACCGACGTTCCGGTGTGGGACGATGGCGTGATGATCCGCTCGGTTCCCGACGCGATCGCTTCGGTGCTCGATCGGATCGATGAAGAGGCGCCTGCCCTGCCTGGACAGGACGAACTTGCCGAGGGCGAGTCGAGCCAGGCCGAAATGTTCAACCCGCCGTCACCGAAAGAGCTGGGCCTGCCGACCACGCAGCCGGTTCAGGTGCCGGTGGCGATGATTAACCAGGAGCAGAGGGTCGAGGTTCCGGTCGGCGCGTACTCATCTGAACTGTGCCCTGAGTGCTCGTCGGGACTGGCCCACATCGAAGGCTGTGAGAAGTGCTTCAATTGCGGATATAGCAAGTGCTAGGTGTTGTGGCGTGAAGTTGATCCTCTCCCTCGCGGGGGGAGTTGGAAGGTGGGTCGGCCTGTGGCGCAAGTGTGGAACGATTGCGACGGCGGCGCTACTTTTCTCTCAGGACAAGTGTCACCCACACCCTAACCCTCTCGCTGGCAGGGAGAGGGGACCGAACCACCAGGCAACCCTACCGGCCCTGGAACCGCGGCTTTCGCTTTTCCATGAAGGCCCTTCGGCCTTCTTTGTAATCCTCGCTTTTGAAGCAGGTTTCGACCATCTCCGCGACGCGGTCCAGGTCTCGTTCTTCGGGATTTTTCGTGCCCTCGTTGACCGCGGCCTTGGCGGCTTTGACCGTGAGCGGGGCGTTATCTGCGATGGTCCGAGCGTACTTCGTCACCGTCGGTTCGAGCTCGTCGACCGGCACCACCCGGTTCACGAGTCCCATTTTTTCGGCCTCGATCGCGCTGAAGCGCTGCCCCGTGAAAAATATCTCCTTGGCGTAAGACGGGCCCACCAGGTTCATCAGCTCCTTGATCCCGCCGTAGCCGTAGCCCAGCCCCAGCTTCGCCGCGGGCACACCGAACTGGCCGTCGTCGGCTGATATACGCATATCGGCAGCCAGGGCAATCGCCATCCCGCCGCCAACGCAGAACCCCCGGATCATGGCGATGAGCGGCTTTTCCAGCGAGCGCAGCGCCGCACTCGAGGCCGACGTTGCCGCGTCATAGAACTCGATCTGCTCGGTTGTGCTCCGTAACTCCTCAAATTCGGAAATATCGGCACCCGAAACGAACGCCTTATCTCCGGCACCGGTCATCACAACCACCCGCACATCGTCGGCAGAGGCGAAGTCGTCGATGATCCGAGGGACGGCCTGCCACATGGCCAGTGAAACGGCGTTGCGTTTTGCCGGCTGGTTAAATGTGATCCAGCCGACACCGTCCTCGACGTGTGCCAGCATCTTCTCGGTCTGTAGTTCAAGTCGCCTCATCGCCTCACCTCGGTCCTGAATTAAAGCCCACCACTGGGGCTAAACGACGCCACTCTCGTGGAGTTCGGTAATTGTTGGTCTGTCGTATCCGAGATCGCCGAGAATCGAGTCGGTATGCTCCCCCTGTTCGGGTGTGGCGGTCCTGACGGCAGAAGGCGTTCGGCTCAACTTGATTGCCTGGTTTACAACTTCGAAACTACCCATCCGGGGATGATCGACCGGGGTTGCCATTTCCAGGTGCTTTACCTGCGAATCGGCGAACACCTGGTCCATCGAGTTGATCGGGCCGCACGGGCAGCCCGCCCCGTTCAGCAGGTCGATCCAGTGCGCGCTCGTATTAGTCGAGGTTACCTCGGATATTGCGGCGTTCATCTCGGCCCTGTTTTTCGACCTCCCGGCGCTCGTAGCGAACCGCTCGTCGGTTATCAGGTGTTCGAGTCCGATGGCCTTGCAGAACCTTTCGTACATCACCCCACCGGCCACCGCAATGTTGATATGGCCATCGGCTGTCGGGAACACCCCGGTCGGGATGTTCGTTGGATGGTCGTTCCCGGCAGAAACCGGTATTTCTCCATCTTTCAGGAAACGTGCAGCCTGGAAATCGAGCATTTGAATCTGTGCTTCGAGCAGCGACGTGTGCACCCACTGTCCCCTGCCTGAAACTTCTCGTTCCAGCAGGGCCAGCATCGTACCCTGCGCAGCAAACATTCCGGCGCAAAGGTCGGCAACCGGTATGCCAACTCTCATCGGACCCTCGCCCGGTGCGCCGGTGATAGACATCAGACCGCCCATGCCCTGGGCGATCTGGTCGAAGCCGGGTCGATTGGCGTAGGGGCCGGTCTGGCCGAAACCCGAAATGCTCACGAGAATGATGCGCGGGTTGACCTTCGACAGCGTTTCGTAGTCGGCACCAAGTCGGTTCTTTACTTCGGGTCGGTAGTTTTCGACGACGACATCAGTATCTTCAACTAGCTTGTAGAAGATATCTTTGCCCGCATCGGTTTTAAGGTTCAACGTGAGTGAACGTTTGTTGCGGTGCAGGTTCTGAAAGTCGAAGCCGTCGCGGTCCCCACCAAGCCCCTCTTTGTCGTCGGGAGGGGCTTCGATCTTGATTACATCGGCGCCCCAATCGGCAAGTTGGCGCACGCAGGTCGGGCCGGCCCTGACCCGGGTCAGGTCGAGGATTTTGAAACGTGAAAGGGGCATTCCGGGTGGCAGCATCTGGCATCTCACTGGTTGATTGAAGTGATCGCATCTGGCATCGCCGTCGATGGTCGCGAACCCTACTACTGTTAACCTGCGTTTGTAACAGATTCGCAGCTGCATCTTGGCAATCGCAATCCTATCGGTAGCACGCAGTTGCGGCTGTCCAGTTCGCAAGAGTAGTATCCCGGCCTGACCGGTGTGCGCGGGAAATCAAGGCGAATGGCCTGGCAAGTTGCACCGGCCCCAATCGCGAACAACCAAAGCCCTTCCGAAGCGAGACACGCAAATCTGATGCCAGACATACCAACATTCGACATGAAGCCTGTGTACGTGCCCGACGAGGTGCTCGAAGGTTTAAAAAAACTACCAACCGCAACCGTTTACGGCGCGGTGCGTTCTTTTGGCTCGACCCTGTGTGTATGCGAGGGTCTGAGGAACTTCACGCCCGGCAAGAAGATGGCGGCCCGTGCGAAAACACTACGATTTCTCCCAAATCGTGACGATTTGAAGTCCGATACTCCATCTGGCGAAAACGCGCCTGAGTATGTCGCCATGGGCAGGTGTGGGCCCGGCGATGTGCTGGTGGCGGATATACAGGGCGATGCAAAGACAGTTGTTGCCGGGGATGTAAAACTGCTCCAACTCAAGATGAACAACGCCGACGGTGTCGTCATCGACGGAGCAATCCGCGATCTCGATGTGCTGCGTGACGAGGACTACGGCCTTACGGTCTATGCCACGGCGCGAAGTCTTCATGGAGGTCCAAATGCAAGTCCCGCCGAAGAAGATATCCAGATCCAGTGTGGCGGGGCCCTGGTTCGACCCGGTGACGTGATGGTTGGCGACGACGACGGCGTGATCGTAGTGCCATCGTGGATGGCGGCAGAGGTCCTTGAGTATGCTACCGAACACGAAGAAGTCGAAAACTACATCAAGGAAAAGATCGCTGCCGAAAACGTTGCGCCTGGTAAGTACTACCCACCGCAGCAGGAGTCGTTCGAAGAGTGGCGGCGTGTGAAAAATGAGCGGGGGCTTTAGGCCGCAATGACCACGTCCCTGGTAATTGGCGATTACGAGATCGCCACGGTCCTCGATAGCCCCGCCCCGCTGCGAGACCCCGCAATCATTTTCCCGTCGGTGCCGCCCGCGGCATGGGATCCCTACCGCTCGTTTGCGCTTGACCCTGATGGTAAATGGCCCCTCGACTGGCGCGGCCACCTTATTCGCGCTACATACGGTGAGGGTCCGGTGATTCTTGTCGACGCGGGGATGGGCGCAGATGTCAACGAGCACACCGGCGAGCCGGGTCAACTGCTACACAATCTTGCGGCGCTGGGCGTTGAGCCGGGCGATATTGACGTACTTGTGACGACGCATTGCCACGGCGACCATGTTGGCTGGAACGTGGCGTACCAAGTCGGTGGTGACACCCCATCGCTTACGTTTCCGAACGCAACTCACTGGATAGCCTCCCGCGACTGGGAGCATTACTTGAAGCCAGAAAACGCTAACCCGGCGTTCGACAAATCGGTTAAGCCGCTCGAGGCACTGGGCGCGCTGAAACTGATCGAAGGCGTTGAGCAGATCGCACCGGGTGTGGCAACGCTCCCGACTAACGGTCACACGCCCGGCCACCAGTGCGTTCTGATCGAGTCCGGTGGCCAGACTGCGGTGATAACCGGTGATCTGTTCCACAGCGTTGCGCAGGTGACCGAACAGGACTGGTGCCCGATCTTCGATGTCGATACCGCGATGTCGACCCACTCCCGAAGAAGCCTGCTCTCGAGAGCGATGGCTGAAGAATGGATCGTCTTTTCGGGACACCTGCCTACCGGTACAAGCATCGGCCGTGTCGTTTCCGTAGGTGAAAAGACCGCGTGGCAACCAATTTAACTTCGAGTCTCGCACCCGGCGCTGGTTCGGTGGCAGTCTGGGGAAACCGTGCCTTCAGAACCACGAAAATAGCACGCGTAATCGGTCTCCGTCGGACTATCATCTTTGCCTAATGACAGCATCTGTTACAACTGACAGGCCGGAAGGCACCGGCATTGACCCGATAAAGTTCGAAGTCATCCGCAACGCCCTCACACAGGCGACGGAGGAGATGGCCATTGCCCTCAGGCGGTCGGCCTATTCGACGAATGTGAAGACCCGTCAGGATTTTTCCTGCGCCTTTTTCGATAAAGACCTGCGGTCGGTCGCCCAGGCCTTCACCCAGCCGGTGCATCTCGGATCGTTCGTCAGGCACGTCCCGATAGCTGTGACCCGCTACGGCCCC
This sequence comes from uncultured Dehalococcoidia bacterium, assembly GCA_913048295.1. Classification (GTDB taxonomy): domain Bacteria; phylum Chloroflexota; class Dehalococcoidia; order Lucifugimonadales; family Lucifugimonadaceae; genus Lucifugimonas. Next base: position 8,057 of record CAJWWK010000020.1, on the reverse strand, counting down.
GACAACCTCGGCCCCGGTGACATGATCCTTTCGAACGACCCGTACGGCGGGGGTGTTCACCTGAACGACATCTCGCTAATCGGACCAGTCTTCTGGCAGGACGAACTCGTGGGCTACACGGCCTGCCTTGCCCATCATGTCGATGTCGGTGGCGGGGCTCCAGCTTCGGTCGGTGCCTTCCGGGAAGTATTCCAGGAGGGGATCATTATCCCTCCGATCAAGCTGGTGGCCGGCGGCGAGATCGACGATGACCTGTTCCGGCTCGTGTTGGCCCAGATTCGGTCGAAACGTGAAACTGCTGGCGACTTCCGTGCCCAGATTGCATCGAACCGCACCGGTGCGCTGCGCATCGACGAAATAATCGACCGTTATGGGCTTGCCGAATTCAACCGGTACATCGACGAGATAATCGAGTACACCGACCGCCGGACTCGTGCTGAAGTAGCGAAACTTCCGCACGGCGTGTTTTCTGCGAAGGGGTTCGTCGATAACGACGGATTTACCGATGACGTTGTGAACATTGCCGTGAAGATCACGATCGACCATGACGGTGTTAGTTTCGACACGACCGGTTCAGACCCCGAGCGTCGTGCTCCGGTCAATTCGACATTCGCCCAGACATTCTCGGCCTGCGCATATGCACTCCGGGCGCTGATGGACCGTGACCTGCCCGTGAACGACGGTTTTTATCGGTACGTGAAGGTTCATGCGCCCGAGGGCACGGTTACCAACTGTGTCCACCCGGCCCCGGTGGTTGGCGGCTGGGAGACCCACGTTCGGTTGAACGACCTGATTTTCAAGGCGCTTGCCCCGGCGATGCCCGACGTCGTTGCCGCCGGGACTAAAGCCATGCAGTGCCACGCCGGTTTCGGTGGCGAAAACCCGGAAACGGGCGAGTACTACTGCTTCCTCGAAACGCTCGCCGGGGGGTTTGGCGGGCGCTCGACTTCCGATGGCCCCGACGCAGTCCAGTGCCACGGTCAGAACACCGAGAACGCCCCGGTCGAAGAAACCGAGATCAATTACCCGGTACGCATCACCCGGTACGAACTGGTGCCCGATTCCGAGGGGCCCGGTGAATTCAGGGGCGGACTCGGCCTGCGCCGCGACTACATGTTTCCGGAAGAGGCTACGTTCACGGTTCTTGCCGACCGTGACAAGGCCGGGCCACACGGCCTGTTCGGCGGCGGCCCCGGAAGCACGTCCACCTACGCACTGATACGGGCCGAGGGCGGGGCTGACGGTGGCAGTGAGGACCATCTCTCTTCCAAGACGACTGTGCAGCTATTGCCCGGCGATGTGATCAGTTATCGGACCTCTGGTGGCGGCGGTTACGGTGACCCGTTTGCGCGGGATCCGATCAGGGTTCTCTATGATGTTGCCCAGCTTAAGATTTCAGTAGAGCGGGCGCGTGACCGCTATGGTGTCGTGGTCGACTTCGCGCAGGGCCCGGGAACGGGGAAAATCAACGAACCGGCTACGCAGGAGCTGCGACGTGGCAGGTGAACGTCCGGACCCGAAACTAGACGCCATCCAGTTCGAAGTCGTCCGGTCGGCACTGGTGCAGGTCGCCGAAGAGATGGCGGTCGCGCTCCGTCGGTCGGCCTATTCTACAAATGTGAAGACCCGGCAGGACTTTTCGTGTGCGTTCTTCGATCGCGACTGCAGGCCCATTGCGCAGGCGTTCACCCAGCCCGTGCATCTCGGCTCATTCGTCGAACTGATACCGACTTCCGTAAAGACCTACGGGGCGGAGAACCTCGGGCCCGGCGACATGTTGGTGGTGAACAACCCGTTCGGAGGGGGCTCGCACCTCAACGATGTCACGGTGTTCGGCCCGGTACACCACGAGGGCGAACTGGTTGGCTATGTCGCATCTCTTGCGCACCACGTCGATGTTGGTGGCGGCGCACCGGCCTCGATCGGTCCATTCCAGGAGATTTTTCAGGAGGGAGTGATCATCCCTCCTGTGAAACTGGTCAAAAATGGCGTGATCTCCGAGGATATTTTCAAACTGCTACTCGCGCAGATCAGGTCGAAGCGCGTTACTTCAGGTGATTTCCGTGCGCAGGTGGCGGCCAACACCGTTGGTGCGCGCCGGTTGACCGACCTTGTCGAAAAATACGGAATACCCGAGTTCGATCGCTACGTCGCGGCCGTAATCGACTACACCGACCGGCGGACCAGATCCGAAATAGCCGCGATTCCTGACGGTGTTTACGAGACCGAAGGTTTTCTCGATTTCGATGGGTTCACCGATCAGGTAGTGAAACTCAAGGCGAAAATCACAATCGAAGGCGAAACCGTGTTCTTCGATTTTGCAGGTTGTGATCCGCAGCGGCGGGCCCCGGTGAATTCGACGAAGGCGATGACTTTTTCGGCCTGTGCGTTCGCGCTCCGCGCACTCATGGCCCCCGATATGCCAGTCAATTACGGGTTCTATCGGCACGTCCGGATGAACGCGCCGGCCGGCACCGTGGTGCATGCCGTGCACCCGGCACCGGTCGTGGGTGGGTGGGAGACGCAGGTGCGGATCAACGACATGCTGTTCCGTGCCCTCGCCCCCGGAATGCCAACGAAAATCGCCGCTGCCACCAAGGCCATGATGGCCCAGGCCGGATTCGGAATAATCGACCGCGAAACCGGCGAATATCACTGCAATTACGAAGCGCTGGCCGGGGGCTACGGCGCAAGGGCCACTTCTGACGGCCCCGACGCCGTTCAACAACACGGGCAGAATACCGAAAACGCTCCCGTCGAGGAGATCGAATCGCACTTTCCGATGCGGGTGACCCGGCTGTCGCTGATAGAGAACTCAGAGGGCCCCGGCAAGTTCCGGGGCGGCCTCGGCATGAGGCGCGATTACCACTTTCCAGACGACCCCGCCACGTTCACGATTCTCTCGGACCGCGATATCGCCGGTCCCCAGGGAATCTTCGGAGGCAAAGACGGCAGGAAGGCGTATTACATCCTGAACCCTGAAGGTCCCGATGGTCCAAACGCCGGGGTGGTTGAACTCACTTCCAAGTGTGTAATCGAACTGCAACCTGGCGATACTGTAAGTTTTCAGACCCCTGGAGGCGGCGGTTACGGCCCGCCCGAAGAACGTGACCCACATATGGTGCTGCGAGACGTCATTGGCGGCAAAGTAAATCGTGAAAGGGCGCACGAATTTTACGGAGTGGTGATCGATGAGCATACGAACCTGGTCGACGAAGCGGCCACACTAAAAGCAAGAACACTGATGAGTAATTCGAGGGAGCTGAGCAATTGACCGCAGCAGCGGATGGCCGGTACAGGATCGGCGTCGATATCGGCGGGACATTCACCGACGGAACGCTCGTCGATTCGGAAACCGGGCAGGTCACAACCTCCAAGGTGCTGTCCACCCCGGCAGACCCCGGTGCGGCTTTTATTTCTGCGGTGCAAAAACTACTCAGCATGGACGGCGGGATTGCGCCGGAAACCGTAGAGCACGTGGTGCATGCAACCACTGTCGCCACCAACGCCATTATCGAGGGCAAGTTGGCAAAGACGGCATTCATTACCACCGAGGGCTTTCGCGACATGCTCGAAATCGCCCGCCAGATACGGCCCTCGCTGTACGATCTTCAGTTTGAAAAGCCAGCACCGCTCGTGCCACGCCAGCTCTGCTTCGAGGTACCGGAGCGCCTCGATGCGAAAGGCCAGGTAGTCACCCCGCTGGACGATGCCGCGGTCGACAGCGTTGTCGAACATATAGCTGAATCGGGTGTCGAGGCCGTTGCCGTATGCCTGCTCCACTCATACCGAAATCCCGATCACGAACAGCGTGTTGGCAAAGCCCTGCGGGCCCGGCTTCCCAACGTAATAATCTCGCTCTCCTCCGACGTGGTCCCCGAGTTCCGTGAATATCTGCGGGCGTCGACCACGATTATCAATGCGTCGGTCTCTCCGATCGTCAGCACATACCTGGCTTCGATCAGCGAAAAACTGCTTGCCTCGGGCATTAGTTCCGAACTGCTGGTGATGCAGTCGAACGGTGGTGTGTACCCCGCTGAGGCGGCATCACAGTCGCCGGTGTTCATGGTCGAATCCGGTCCCGCTGCAGGTGCAGTCGCGGCGGCGGCGCTCGGATCGGCGCTGGGGCACCCGGATGTCATATCGTTCGACATGGGCGGTACGACCGCCAAGGCCAGCCTCATCCGCGATGGAAAGCCCCATGTGACGAAGGATTACAGTGTTGGCGGCGCGGCACAGAACGGCACCGGGGCGTTCGGTGGAGCGTCGGGCTACCCGATTCGGACTCCTGTCGTGGACCTCGTCGAAATAGGTGCCGGTGGTGGTTCGATAGCGTGGGTCGATTCCGGCGGGGCGCTGCGGGTTGGGCCGCATTCTGCAGGAGCCGAACCCGGGCCGGTTTGCTATGGCCTTGGCGGTACTGAACCGACTATTACCGACGCCAACCTGGTGCTTGGCCGGCTCGACCCGAACTACTTTGCCGGTGGCGAAATGTCGCTTGATGTTGCGGGTGCTCGCGAGGCGATTCGCAAGGCTTGTGCGGAACCACTCGGCCTGTCGATCGAAGGCGCGGCGCACGGAATTATCGAGATTGCCAACACCGCGATGGTGAACGCCCTTCGACTGGTGTCCGTCCAGCGTGGACACGACCCCAGGGACTTCATGTTGATTGGGTTCGGGGGTGCCGGGCCCGCCCATGCCGTTCGAATCGCTGAGCAGGCCGGTATTCCGAGAGTTTTGATCCCGCTGGGGCCTGGTACTGCATCAGCGCTGGGACTACTGGTTACGGACGTACGGATGGAGGGATCGGCAACCCTGATCGTCAGGTCCGACGAGGTTGAATTTTCACGTATTGCGAGCGAATTCGAACGGCTTGAGGCTGCTGGAGCAGAGGCGCACAGAGCGGCGGCATCGGCTTCGGGCGATCCCACGTTCGAGCGCTCGGTCGAAATGCGTTACTGGGGTCAGAGCTTCGAGTTGAGCATAGCGACGCCCGATCGTCGGGAGATTGACGACGCTTGGATGAAAGAGTTGATCGAATCGTTCCATGAGGCCCATGAAACCGCTTACGGCTTTCGTGCGAACGACGAACCGGTGGAGCTGGTCAACCTTCGTTTGACCACCGTGGGAAAGATCGCCAGGCCCCGGATGCGAAAGCTCGATGCAGGCGGTGCCGATGCGTCGGTCGCCGAGAAGGGTGAGCGTCCCGTGTACTTCGCAGAAAACGACGCGAACGCCAGTGGCGATGGCACAATTGGTTTCTTGCAGACCACGGTTTACGACCGGGCGAAGTTACCGCCGGGAGTGGTGTTCGACGGCCCCGCGTTAATTGAGGAGCCCGACGCTACCACGGTCGTTCAACCGGCATGGCAGGTGACGGTCGATGAATATGGCAACCTGACGATCGAGCAGCGATAAAGTAATGTTCCGATCATAGGCACAGTAACAACGGAGCTGGATATGCCAGAAGTGATGAACCGAGCGTGGATAATGGCAAGCCGACCCATCGGTGAACCTGAGCGGGAAAATTTCGAGCTTGTTGAATCGCGGGTCCCGGAGCCGCAGCACGGCGATGTGCTGATCCGCACGTTATACATGTCGCTCGATCCCTACATGAGGGGCCGGATGCGGTCGGGGCCTTCGTACGCCACTCCTCTCGAGCCGGGTGAAGTAATGACCGGCGAGGTGGTTGCGCGGGTCGAGGAGAGCGAATCGTCAGCTTACACGGTTGGCGACGTCGTTCGCGCGCGCATCGGCTGGCAGGAATGGGGTGTGGTTCCGGATCACACGCTCAAAATGGTCGATTCTTCGTTGGGTCCAATATCAACCGCGCTCGGGGTGCTCGGCATGCCCGGCCTGACCGCCTACTTTGGCCTGCTGGAGGTTGGAAAACCGAAGGCTGGCGACGTGCTGGTGGTATCGGCTGCCTCGGGAGCGGTGGGCGCGGTCGTCGGGCAGATCGGCAGAATCAACGGCTGCCGGGTGATCGGTGTTGCGGGCAGTGACGAGAAGTGTGCGTACGTAGTCGATGATCTCGGGTTCGATGCCGCAATCAACTACAAAACACAGGATGTGACCGCTGAGTTCGGCCGACTCTGCCCGGACGGTATCGATGTGTATTTCGACAACGTTGGCGGTCCGGTCCTCGACGCCGTCTTTGAGAACCTCGCCAAGGGTGCACGGATTGCTATTTGCGGGCAGATCTCGCAGTACAACGCCATCGACCCGCCGCAGGGGCCCCGCAATATCGGGAATCTGCTGCGAACGCAGTCGACTGCCCAGGGCCTGATGGTCACCAATTACGAGTTGCAGCACGAGGTCGGGCGGGCCCGGCTGGCGGAGTGGGTCAGAGACGGTCAACTCAAATATCGTGAGGACGTTGTCGATGGCTTTGAGAATGCGCCAGCGGCCTTCATTGGTCTGCTCCGCGGCGAAAATTTCGGTAAGCGGCTGGTGAAGGTCAGCGAATAACTCGCGGGCCGGTTCCGATTTTCAGGTGAAGTCGCGTTGCCTGCTACGGGTTCGAGTTTTTCGTGCTGGCGACGGTCGAAGTCGATATCGAAGGCGGCAATCCACCCACTTCCGCAGGCTCAGCACATGCTCTAACTCCCTCTCTGTCAGGGAGACGGGATGATTTGGCCTGATTCGAACGGGCAACTCCTGACCCGCCAGGATAACAACGCTCTCAGTACCTTGACCATCTGGTTGTGAATGCTTACTGTTGAACGTGCCAGCGGAAGTAGCTCAGTGGTAGAGCATCACCTTGCCAAGGTGAGGGTCGCGAGTTCGAATCTCGTCTTCCGCTCCATGAAAACGTAAACGAGGAGGCCCTGCATTTGCGGGGTCTCTTCGCGTCTGTGACGTTCGACGCTACGCGGATCCTTCGAGTGCCTCAGGATGGCTTCGCTTGCGGGTGTCGTGAAGGATGTGATCGGCTGCTTGAGATCTTTCCCGATTACATTTAGGACAGGTCGGCTACGGCACGGAGGTGCCTGCCGCACGGGCCCGGGCCGCGCAGGATTCGCGTGGACGGGTGTGTGCGTGGCTGGATTCCGAACATCTGCGCGGGACCGCAGATTCCGGGACGGTGATTCGCTGGGCGCGTTGATGGCGAGTGGGAGCCTACGGTGTGACGTTGGATCGGTTGCCCGATCGTGATCTGGCGGCGTAGGCTGCAACTCTGAATCTAGCCTTCATAATTTCTGAGGTAGTCATGGCCGACCAGCAGTTCCGAGGTATTTACGGCATTACGCCCACGCCGTTCAATCCCGATGAGACGCTCGACCTCAAGGGTGTCGACGCCATCCTGCACTTCACGGTGGAGTCGGGTGCGCATGGCATTGTGGCGCCGGTGATGGCGAGCGAGTACAACGTGCTCACTGACGATGAGCGGAGGATTATCTTCGAGCGGTCAGTGGCGGTATCGGACGGTCGAATGCCGGTTATCGCCGGCGTGACCGGGATCTCCAATGCGCACTCGATTGGGCTAGCGAAGGTTGCGCAGGATGTCGGTGTGGACGCGGTGATCGCGATGCCGCCGCACAGCCGTCCGACGAATCGCAGCGAAGCTGTTAGGTTTTTCGATGAACTGGATCAGGCGATGAATATTCCGGTGTTCATCCAGAACCACAACGCCGGTTTCGGGTTGGATGCAGACACGCTCATCGATGTAATCACCGGATCGGTGCATATCAAGTGGCTGAAAGAAGAGACCACGTGGGGTGGCCACGTGACGACAAAGGTTCTTGCCCGGGCAGGGGATGCGTGTGAAGGGATCATGGGCGGATCGAGCGGGAGATTCTTACCATCTGAGTTTGATCGCGGGATGTGTGGCAATATGCCGGCGTCGCACTTCTCTGATGTGCTTGGTGCGATATGGAACAAGTTCGATTCTGGGGACATCGACGGTGGCCGAGCGGATCACACGCGCTTTTTACCAATGATTAATTTCGAGAATATCTATGGAGTGGCGGCGTTCAAGGAGGTGCTGGTGAGGCGGGGCGTAATTGAGTCGGCCACTATCCGGTCGCCCGGTCGCGTGGAGATGGATCGGCACG
>CAJWWK010000019.1 GCA_913048295.1 uncultured Dehalococcoidia bacterium | reverse complement strand
ATCGATCACGGTCAGCAACCTGACTGCTCGCCCGTCCTCGGTCCTGCACGTGACACTCCACAGTAAGCTCGTCGCCCAGCCGCCGGGCGGTACCCACATCATGGCCGAGGACAGCGGTCACGGGATTCAGATTGACCGGCCAGACCTCGTCGCCTGGGCCATTCGACAGGTTATTGACAAGGCCCGCAACACGGCCAATCACGATTGGCGTTTCGCTCTCCGTGCACAGGCGAAGATGCTCATGCGTTCCGCACGAATACACGCGCCCGTGATGACATTCGCCGCTTCTGGCGAGAGAATAGACAGGTTGCATCGCAACGTAACTTCGCCAGCGCACTCCTCATTTAGAAAGAATCGAACTCAGAAATGGCAAGGGAAAAGTGCGTCCTCGCTTATAGCGGGGGCATGGACTCGACAATCTCGGCAGTCTGGATCCGGGAGCGGTACGACATGAATGTCGTCACACTCTCCGTAGATCTTGGCGCAGGTCCCGAACTCATTGGAGTGAAAGAACGGGCCGCGCAAGCGGGCGCGGTGGAGTCGTTGGTCTGGGATGTCAAAGACGAATTCGTCAACGAATATATCTTCCCAGGTCTTAAGGCCGGCGCAATGTACGAAGGTGTCTACGCGCTGTCGACCGCGCTCGGTCGCCCGCTGATGGCGAAGAAACTGGTCGAGGCAGCCCGCCAGGTAGGCGCATCCGCGGTCGCCCACGGCTGCACAGGCAAGGGCAACGACCAGGTGCGCTTCGACTCTGGAATCATGACGCTCTCGGCCCACGGCGACCCGCTCCGCATCATCGCTCCAGCTCGCGAGTGGGGTATGACCCGCGACGAGGAAAAACTGTACGCGGCAAAGGCCGGCCTTGAGCTTCGCGAAGTTGGCAGCGACCAGCGCGTCTACTCGATCGACCGCAACCTGTGGGGTCAGGCGATCGAGGGTGAGGACCTCGAAGATACGTGGGTCGAGCCACCCGAGGATGCCTACTCGTGGACGAAGCCGATTGCCGATACCCCCGATGAAGCCGTCGAGGTAACTATCGGGTTCGAGCGGGGAGTTCCGGTTTCGATCGACGGCAAGGCTGTGTCGGGGGTGAAGTTGATCGAAGTGCTGAACGCAATGGCAGGCGAGCACGGGGTCGGCCGCATCGACCATATCGAAAACCGCCTCGTCGGTATCAAGTCACGCGAGGTGTACGAAACCCCCGCGGCAATCGTGCTGCACACGGCGATCAGGGCGCTCGAGACTGCAACGATGTCGCGCGAGCAGCAGCGGGTGAAGGCGAACCTTTCGGCGATCTACTCCGACATGGTCTATGACGGCCGCTGGTTTACCGAGCTCCGCACCAACATCGCGGCGTTCATGGATAGCGCCCACGAGTTCTCGACCGGCGACGTGCGCCTGCGCCTCCACAAGGGGTCGTGCATGGTCGTGGGTCGCCGCTCACCCTACTCGCTGTACGACTTCGACCTGGCGACCTACTCGACCACCGATTCGTTTGATCACGAATCGGCGACCGGGTTTATCGACATCTATTCGCTTTCAGCTCGAACCCAGGCCCGAATACAGACCAACCGCGAGACACGCTGAGTCTGACGGCCTGGCCACAGAATTCCTTCCCACTGGAGAGAAGGTTAGGTTGAGGGGGAATGCTTCGATAGGCGAGTTGAAGCCATCGAAATCGTTCCCCGTCAGCACGTCTTTCCCGACAAAAAGGCCAACTCGCGATAATGTTGCACGAAGCCCGTTCATCGAATGTGTCCTAAGTCAAGATCAAAACCTATGACCTACGAAAACGACAGCACAAACAAAAACCCCGCCGCCGCTGCCCGCGGTGGCGAGCTCGCGAGCGATTTCACCGTTTCGGTCCACTACGATAGTCGGCTTTACCACGAAGACATCGAAAGCTCGGTCGCACACGCCCGCATGCTGGGTCGCCAGGGCATAATTCCTGCAGACGACGTCGACAGGATCGTTGACGGTCTTGCCAAGATCATGGCCGAAATAGAGGCCGGTGAGTTCGAGTGGGATCCCGAACTCGAAGACATCCACATGAACGTGGAAGCGCGCCTTTACGAGCTGATCGGCGATGCGGCAGGCAGGCTCCACACCGCCCGTTCGCGCAACGACCAGGTCGCTACCGACACGCGCCTGTGGACCCACACGGCATGCAGCCGGGCGTTCGAAGCCGCCGGTTTGTTACAGACCGCGCTGGTCGAACTTGCCGAAAAACATATCGAAACGATCGTCCCCGGATACACCCACATGCAGCGCGGCCAGCCGGTGGTGCTGGCCCATCACCTGATGGCCTACTTCGAGATGTTCGACCGCGACGCCACTCGATTTGCACAGGCCGCTGAATCGGCCGACGTGATGCCGCTCGGCTCCGGCGCGATGGCAGGGGTGCCGTACCCGATAGACCGCGAGTGGGTGGCCGACCAGCTCGACTTCAGCGAGATTTCGCGCAACTCGATGGACGCCGTTTCCGATCGCGACTTCATTGTTGAATTCCTCACCGCATCGTCGCTCGCCATGGCCCACCTGTCGCGCCTTGCAGAAGAGCTGATCATCTGGTCATCAGACGAGTTCGGTTTCGTCAGCCTGACCGACGAGTTCACCTCGGGTTCCAGCATCATGCCGCAGAAGCGGAACCCCGACTTCGCCGAGTTAATCCGTGGGAAGACTGGCCGCGTCTACGGTTCGTTGATGGCCCTGCTGACCACGATCAAGGGGCTTCCGCTCACCTACAACCGTGATTTGCAGGAAGATAAAGAAGGTCTTTTCGACGCCGCCGACACGGTCATCACCTCGCTGGAATCGGCAGCCGGGATGATCTCGGGCCTGACAGTCAATGCGGATCGCATGAGACAGGCCGCCGAAAACAGCTTTGTGCTTGCCACCGATTTCGCCGATTACCTGGTGGGCAAAGGCGTGCCGTTCCGCGCGGCGTATATCGCCGTTTCCGATCTTTCAAAGCAGTGCATTGAGGCTGGAAAAGGATTTGGCGAACTCGAACTAGAAGACTTTCAGGCGGCGTCGACGCTGTTCGACGAAGGCGTGCTAGAGATAACCCTTGAATCCGCGGTCGCCGCGCGCGATGTCGCGGGCGGAACGGCCCCCGACCGTGTACGTGCCGCGATAGCCGAAGCAAAGAGGCTGCTGGCCGAGGCTGATTGAGCCACTACTTCAGTTAGCCAGGTAACCCACCACTGTTACGAACTCGCTACAACAAACTTTAACCTGCCTGTCCTGAATCCGAAACATGCCCAGTTCAATCATCATTGCCCACCGCGGACTCGACGAGGCCTTCCCCGAAAACAGCCTCATTGCCTTCCGGGCCGCCCTAGAGCGGGGAATGGCGATTGAGATCGACGTTCGCGGTACATCCGACGAAGAACTGGTAGTGATGCACGACGATACGGTCGACCGCACCACCGACGGCTCAGGCGCGGTTGCAAACATGACGCTGCCCGAACTGAAGCAGCTCGATGCGGGAAGCTGGTGGGGCAGCGAGTTTGCGGGTGAACGAATTCCCACGCTGAGCGAAACACTCGATGTCGTGCGGGATTATGGCACCGTTGAAACCGCACTCATTCTCGAAATGAAGACGCTCGACCACGGAAGCATCGGAAAAATATGCCGTGGACTCGAACAGCGTGGACTGCTGGGTAAGACCGTTGGCATCGGACTGATCCACCTTTCGGTCGATGTCCGAAGGCGGTTCTACGGGGGCAGCGCCGACTTTCAGTGCGCAACTGTCGCCAACGTCGCTGTAGAGATTCCCACGGCCATCGCCGATCCCTATTCGTCATGGATTTACGCACGGTTCCCGCTGGGTGCCGACGTTGTGAAGGCCATGCATGACGGCGGGAAAAAAGTTATCGCTTCAGGGCCGGGCGTGATGGACGACGTAGACGTGATGGTGGCGTGCGCCGAAGCGGGTGCCGACACGATCATGGCGTACCATCCGGAAGCGCTCGAACAGCGTCTCGGACGTTAAAACTATCGGAGTACCGCTAAAAATTGCCACCGAAAATCAAGATATCACCCTCTCTGCTGGCAGCCGATTTTGCGAACCTTGGCGAGTCGATACGCGCCGTCGAATCGGCCGGGGCGGACGAGCTTCACTTCGATGTGATGGACGGCAGTTTTGTACCGAATATCACCATCGGTGTACCCGTGCTGGAGGCGATTCGGCCCATCACGAAGCTGCCAATCGATGTGCACATGATGGTCGTCGAACCCGCCCGTTTCGCACAGCAGTTCGCCGATGCTGGTGCCGATATTTTCACCATTCACGCCGAGGCGTGTGACGATCTCGAAACATCGCTGGGTGATGCTAGGATTGCCGGAATGACGGCAGCAGTTTCACTGAAGCCCGACACTCCTGTCTCGGTGTTGCAGCCAGTCCTACCCCTTATCGATCGCGTACTCGTAATGACGGTCGAGCCGGGCTTTGGCGGCCAGTCGTTCATGCCCGAGATGCTCCCGAAGATCGCTGAACTCGTCGACATGGCGCGCGTTGCTGGAACGGACCTCGAAATCGCAGTTGATGGCGGCATCAAGGTCGATACGGCCGGGAGTGTCATCGACGCGGGTGCTACAGCACTGATCTCAGGGACCGGCGTGTTCAACTTCACCGACGGAATCGAAGCAGGCATCAAGGCTCTACGCAGCGCGGGGTCGTAGCGCGGCCGGAGCCCCGCAGCGGCGGTTTTGGCGTCACGAACCACACTTCTTCACGCGTAAGCCACTTTGACTCGGCCACTATTGGTGCCATGCTTTCTACTGACACCGACTCATCTCCCAACTCGCTAAACGCTGGAGACATCCATGGCGCTGTTACTGAACAGATCTGACGTGCAGAAACTGTTACCGATGTCGCAGGCTATCGACGTGGTCGAGGCTGCGTTCGGCGAACTCGAAGCAGGGACGGCCGAGATGCCCGCCCGCACAGTCTTCATGATCCCAGCACCACGCTCGCATCCCCCGAACCCCCTAGAGCGACCCGCGCTGCGGATGGGGCGACTCGCAGAATTACGGTTACGTTGATCTGACAGGCCCACCGATCTTGCGCGCAGATCCTGAGTCAGGTTCGGGGTGACGGAATTCTGACTCTTTACGTCGTGAGAACTTCCGGCCCTCCGGGGCCAAGGTAAATCGAGTGCTCTTTCCAGCCGACGTGCGCTCCACTTACCTCTGCTAGGGGCGGGTACTCCCTTGCGACACGCTGCTTTATCAGCTCTTTTAGCGTCCGCTCGAACGGCTTTCTCGGAAGGTGCGAGAAATATCGCCGGGCGATCGGCAGTCCGTTCCACGACTTGATTTCCGCAAGCACCTGCGGGTCGATCTTGTTCGATAGCTTCGGACTGCGGGCCAGCATGAAAACTTCGGGCGCGCCTTCATCCTCGACATAACCCTCACCTGAAGTGGCAAATGGTTCGATGGCAAAAATCATTCCGGCGTCCAGAGTTGCGGTAGAGCCCATACGTGCATTCGGAATCTGCGGCTTGTCGTGCAGCGTCCACCGTCCGAGCCCGTGCCCCGTTAGGTTGAAGATCGGGCTGAACCCGGCCTCGGTGATAACCTCATCGACCCGCTCGCCAATGTCATCAACTGCAATTCCTGGCGAACACATCGCGATCGCCGCCTCAAGCGCGTCCGAAGCCGCCCCGATCAGGCCCGACCAACGCCCGTCGAGGGAAAGATCAGCCGAGACACCGGTATCGACAACGAACCCGTCGATGTGCGCCCCGACATCGATCTTGACCAGGTCGTTCTCTTCGAACCGGGTACTGTCAGTTGGTGATGCGCAGGAATGTGCGGCAATGTGATTACAGCTGGTCTGGGCGGGGAACGACGGCATTGCCCCCGCTTCACGAATCATCGTCTCCATGCCTTCCTGAAGCTCGCGCAAAAACAGGCCGGGCTTGATGGCCTCGGCCGCCCAGTTTCTGGCGTTTGAGGCGATCTTCCCGGCCTCGCGGAGGGTGTCGAGCTCGGAAGTGGATGGAATCACGCGCATGTTGGGTCGTCGTTGTCCCAGCGGTTGAACGAAGGCTGCTCGCCAATCACCAGACTGTCCCGCGTGTCTCTCCACATTTCGTACCAGGTATTGGCGTCGTGCAGCTCCGACTCCGGGTCCGCCGCGCTACGAGCGACGAACCCCGGAAAGACGCTCCGGCCGGTTGCCTGCCCCGTCGGCTGGTAGCGGAGGTCGAAACTCCAGCGGATACGGTCGCTAACGTTTGGCAGCGACGAGTGAACGGTCTTCTTGGTCAGCAGCAGGGCGCCGCCCCTTTTTACCGGTACCGGCATCGAATCGCCAATGTTGAACAGATTCTCAGGAATCTGCAGGCCCGGCCGGTCCCTGTAACCGGGGCAGTGGGTGAGCAATTCGCCGCGGTGAGAGCCCGGAACTACAGCAAGGCAGCCGTTTTCTACGCTGGTGTCCATCAGCGGAAACCATACCGTCAGAATGTTGGTTTCGTCTGCTTCGGGGTTCACAACGCCAGCGTCCTGGTGCCACGGAGTCGCTCCAAACATAACGTTGCCGTTTTCGTCCCGCGGGGAGACCGACTCTGGGACCTTTATCCGGACGTGCTGCACCGGATTTGAATAGACTTCGGGGCCGACGATCGACTCAGCTGCATCGAGCACTCCGGGAGCTGTCAGCGCCCCGAATATTGCAGGGCCTGCCCAGAACGGGGTATCGGGCTTCACGCCGTTCTGTGGAAGAGAGAAATCGAAGTGCTGGTTATGGATTTCTTTCGATTCGCCGTAGATCTTCGTGACGCGATCGCCGAACGGCAGTTCCGAGTAGTCCGATGAAATCTTGCCTTCAGCAAGCAACCTGTCGGCGAGGGCATTGAGCACACCTGCATACTCGTCAATAACCGGGTCGATGTCACGCTCGGGGTCGAAAACGTCTTCGACATGAACAAACCCGTATTCATCGAAGTGCTCTTTTTGCTCGGCGGTAAGTGCTGCCATTCCTGTGATTCCCCTATCGCACCGCAAATTGCAGTGCGTATATGGGCCGGAATTTTACTCCCCGCGACAGGCCAGAGTCACGCGCCGAACACGAGCTGACTCCCGATGCTGGGCAAGAGCGGGAACGAGCTCGGTCTACTTGCTGCGTCGGGCTGCCGGGAGGGAGTCGGCCTCGATGGCGAGTCCCTGAGCCGATTCGATTGCTTTCCTGATACCGGAGAGCGCTATTTTGAAGATGTTGATCATATTGAAATTTCGTTAAGTTAGATTCGCTGATGAAGGAGTGGGATGCCCGGTGCGCAGCGGATAGCATCTGCGGGTAAAAAACGGACAACAAAAAACCCCTGCTGGCAGGGGTACGGTTCTCTAATCGTCGCTAAGTAGGAGATTCAACAAGTACAGCGACAGGCAAAACCGACAACCCCTGCGGGCGTACAGGTACACATACAGGTACAGGCCTGTGTGGTCGCCATTACGG
Organism: uncultured Dehalococcoidia bacterium; assembly: GCA_913048295.1. Lineage (GTDB taxonomy): Bacteria > Chloroflexota > Dehalococcoidia > Lucifugimonadales > Lucifugimonadaceae > Lucifugimonas. The sequence continues at coordinate 30,744 of CAJWWK010000019.1, read as the reverse complement.
AATTGTGGGTGTGGATTGGGTTACTCATTTGCTTCAACCCCACAAATATAACCCCCGGCCATGCACAAGGCAAACCCATGATGTGGGCATTAAGTGAGGAAGGGGTAGGCGCAATGCACAGTTTTCACGAGCGCCGAGTACGATCTCACAGACCCAGCAGTTGCACAGCGTTGGCGCCGCGGACCAGCCGTGACTGTTCAGGACTCAGCCCGGCCTGCTCGAATTCGTCCAGCGCACGTCTTTGAGTCACCAGTGGAAAATCGCTGGCAAACACGATTTTTTCGGCCCCAACCGCCCGCGCCGCCACATCGAACACTTCGGGCGTGTACAGGAACGAGGATGCTGCCGAGTCGAAGTACACGTTTTTCAGTGCCGACTTCACTTCGGGCATCAAGCCATAAAATGGCAGTCCCCCGCCGAAGTGGCTGAATATGAACGTGTTGTTCGGAAAGGCGCTAACGAGCGCCATCAGCAGGTCGGGTGTAACAGTCCCTTTGCCGGGATAACCGTGGCCGACCGGTTCCGACGCATGCACCAGGATAAGCATGTCAAGCTCCCTGGCAGCATCGAAAACGGGTGCCAGCGCCGACATGTCTGCGTCGAGTATCCCCTGCGTATCAGGGTGCAGTTCTCCGATACCCTTCGCACCCGCCCTTCGGCAACGATAGACCTCGGAAACGGCATCATCGCCCCAGAGCGGGTTCACACTGCAAAACGCGATGAGCCGGTCAGGGTGTGCATGCGCCGCCGCGAGGTTGTAGTCGTTCGACTCTCGGGCGATACCGGGGTCGGTCCAGCCGAATCCTGCGCAGACCGCCATATCAATGCCCGCCCGGTCCATCGAGGCAATAAGGTCATCCGCCTGGACGACCTTCGCATTCGGGTTTTCGAAGAGGCTCCGGAATGTAGCGTCGGCCCGTGAGATACGCTCCCGCTCGGATCCAAATGATGGTGGCAGCACATGCGTACTCGTGTCGATAGTCAGCGAACGGGCATCTGCATCGTGGTCTGAAATAGGCATGGGCGGCCGTTGATTAGTCGGGATCGTATCGATAAGGCAAAGTTACACTGAAAGGGTACTGCGTCAGCGTGGTCAGTATGCGTCGGGCATCGCTATTCTTATGTCGCTGCCCGCGCGCAGCCGCACAGGTTCAACGATTCCCATAAACGATTCACGATTTAAGGGCAAATAACACTGATGGTCTCGATGATCACGGACGACAAACGGGTAATGACGCAGCCCGATATTCCGCACGCTGAACCCAAAATGGGCAAGGTTGCGGTTATTTACACAACGCCTGAAACCGTCATCGACGATTATGCACGACTGCTCGATCTGGCCGATTACCAGACTGCCCTGACACCCAATATCAAAACATTTTTAAAAGTGAATATTTCTTGGCAGCACTACTACCCCGCCTGTTCGTCGGCACCCTGGCAGATCGACGGAGTAGCGCAAAAACTGCAGGCCGACGGCTTCGACAAGCTGACTGCCGCCCACAATGGCACTGTGGTGGTGAATGCCGATGAGGGACGTGAAAAGAACAAACACGGGGTGGTCGAAGACCGACTCGGTCTCAAACACGTGGTGCTCGATGTCCCGCCGATGAAGTGGATTCCATACAAACCCACGGCGAAGATGCTGGTGCTCGACGACATATACAAAGACGGCCTCTACATCCCCGAGGCCTTCCCGGGAACGAACATCGTCCAGCTGCCAACCGTGAAGACGCACGTATTTACAACGATGACCGGGGCGATGAAAAACGCGTTTGGCGGATTGCTGCACCGCTACCGCCACTGGACCCACGCGGTAATTCACGAAACCCTTGTCGACCTGCTGCAGATCCAGAAAGAGATTCACTCGGGCCTTTTCGCCGTGATGGACGGCACTTTCGCCGGGGACGGACCCGGACCGCGGGCGATGCGGATTCACAACAAGAACGTGATCCTAGCTTCGGCCGACCAGGTGGCGATCGACGCTGTGGCCGCGAAGATGATGGGCCTCGACCCGATGTCGATTCCGATGATCCGTATCGCTCACGAGATGGGCCTTGGTGTGGGCAAACCTGAGGAAATCGAACTTGTCGGCGACGACGTGTCCGATGTGAACTGGAACTTTTCCGGCAGCGAACAGACCCTCGCCTCACGCGGCCAGAAGCTGATCTATCACGGTCCGCTAAAGCCGCTCGAAAAACTCTTGCTGCGGTCGCCTATAGCGCCGTGGGCCTACTGGGCATCCAACGTTTATCACAACAAGTTCTGGCTGCCCCTGATTGGCCGAAAACGGGTCAAAGAAGCGATGAAGACGCCTTGGGGCAAACTGTTCGAGCAGTACTAAGGCCTGTTGAACTGGCCAACCTGTGATCTGTGTGAGATCGTATCGCCCACAAAGTAACGAGCACCCGTAGAACATCGAAAGATGTTCAGGTGCGCTACTCGGCAGACTGATCATTTTTTAGAATGGCAGGGGACTGTATTTCGTCCGACGCTATATTTGGCCCAACACCTATATTTCGCATCAAGACGATCACGGATACGAGACGATCCTCTCGGGCGAGAGCGAATTTGTCTGGGCCACCGAAACTCCGGCGGCTTGGCTTGTTCGCGATACCGCGCCGTGGTTCAAATTACTCAGTCGGTCCCGACATGAATCGCACTATGATGATTCCCAAATGCGAATCGCCAACGTAACCAACATCACGGTGCAGTACGCCGGGCAGAACGTCCTCAAAGGGGTCTCGTTCGAAATCAACGCGGGCAAAAAACTGGGGCTGATCGGGACGAACGGCTCGGGTAAAACGACGCTGTTGCGAATCCTGCTCGGTCAGGAGACACCGACCGGCGGAACCGTCTCGGTGGTTTCGGGAACTCGAATCGGCTACGTCCCACAGTATGTCGAAGGTGGAGATGACGAACTGGTCATGGACTGGCTCCTGGCCGAGTACATCAAGATTCGCGAGTCACTTCGATTGAGCGAGGAATCACTCGCAACTGCCCCACCTGACGAGGTCGATTCGTCGATGAAGGAGTACCAGGAAGCCCGAGACAGCTACGATCGGATCGATGGCGACCGCAGGCCCGAGCAGGCGGAAAAAGTCCTCGATTCGCTCGGTCTTCAAGGCATCCATAACCAGACGCTGGGAACGCAGTCGGGCGGCGAAAAGAACGTCCTGTCGCTGGCCCTGACACTGCTCGACGACCCTGACTTTCTCGTGCTTGACGAACCTGGCAACCACCTCGATTTCATGGGGCTGGCGTGGCTCGAAGAGTTCCTGATTAACTTCAAGGGCATGGTGCTGATCGTCTCCCATAACCGCCATACCCTCGACCGTGTCGTCCAGGGGATTCTGACACTGGAAGACGGCCGGGTGAAACGGTACGAGGGCGGCTACTCGACCTACCGGGCTACTCACCTCCGGCAGTTCCTCGCCCAGCAGGCCGATTACAGTGCGAATCAGAAACGACTGGCGCAACTCGAAGCACTTGTAAAACGACTCGAACTGACTGCCCGCGCCCGCCCCAACCCGAAGGCGGGCAAACGGCTACGCGCACGGCGCTCGCAACTCGCCAGAGAAGAGGCGCAGGCCGTCGAAAAACCGACCCTGGGCGTTTCCGCGATCGACGCCGAATTCGCGACAGAAAAAACCCGTGCGAACATTGTCCTGCAGCTGCGTGGCTACAGCAAATCGTTTGGCGATCTGTCACTACTCGAAAACGTAGACCTCGGCATCACCAGCGGCGAGCGGGTGGCGATCGTCGGACCCAATGGCAGCGGCAAAACGTCATTGCTGCGGGATATCGTCGCGGAAGGGGAGTGGGACAACGCGATGATCCGCATCGGTCCGAGCATCAGGACCGGTTACGCGGCGCAGCAGCAGGAGGTGCTCGATGGGGACCGGACAATCCTTGAAGAAGTGATGGCATCGCCCCCCCGATAGCAACGAGACGGTCGCATTCGCCCTGTTAGAAATTTTCTGTTCACACGAGGCCGATCTGCGCAAACGAGTTTCCGATCTCTCCGGTGGAGAACGCAACCGCCTGCAGCTTGCGGCGCTGATGAAACTGAAGCCCAACTCCCTGATACTCGACGAACCGACGAACTACCTCGATATTCCCGCCCGAGAAGCTGTTGAAGACGCGCTTGCCGATTACGAGGGCTCGATCCTCGTTGTTTCGTACGACAGGTATTTTTTCGACAAGGTCGTTGACCGGGTGATCGAGCTCGAAGACCGCGATCTCGTTTCGTTCGAAGGGAACTTTTCGGAGTTCTGGCAGGCGCGATACAGGTCGGCACCTGGCGAAACCGGCCGCGTGGCAACCAGAGGTGCTGATCGCAAGCGGCCGAGGGTCGAACGGGCCGAGCAACGTGTAGACGTTGCCTCTTTGGAACGCCGAATCGAGGAGGCCGAGGAGGAAAAACTCGACCTCGAACAACGAATAGGCAAGGCGTTCGAGGGCCGCGAGAACCGGGAAGGCCGCCGACTCAACAGGCGACTGGAGCGGACAAGAACGCTACTCGTCGACCTCTACGATCAGTGCGCAGTGAAGGCCTAGGGGCGAGCGGTTCTACGCCCCCGCGGGTGGTGTGGTCGTGCCGCTGTCGCCGTGGCCTTCGTGGATGTTCGGGTCGTTGTGCGTAAACACGCCCAGATCGCGACCCTGGTGCACGTGAATCACCAGGTCGTCTCGCTCGACCCCGATCGCATCGGTCAGGTCTTCGTCGATCATCGACATCAGTTCCTGGATCGCATCCTGGGTCAGGGATTCAGATACGACAAGCGTGCCATGAACGATGCCCGGCACGAAGTGAAGGTCGAGCCGACCGATCGACTGGCCGTCTTCAAGAACCGTGTAACACTCGCCGTTGGAAGTGCGGACCTCGCGTTCAAAGTAGTACTGCGCCATGCTGATTAATGCCTGATCTGGCCCTGTCCGCGGACCTTCCACTTGTAGCTGGTGATTTCCTTCAGACCCATCGGGCCGCGAGCGTGGAGCTTGTTGGTTGAAATCGCCACCTCGGCTCCAAGTCCGAATTCGGCGCCGTCGTTGAAGCGAGTCGACGTGTTTGCAAGCACAACCCCGGCGTCGACCTCGTTAAGAAATCGCTCGACCGTTTCCGCGTCCTCCGCCACGATTGCCTCCGAATGGCGGGAACCGTATTCGACGATGTGGTCGAATGCATCGTCAATCGAATCGACGATCTTTACCGAGGCGATTAGCGCCAGGAATTCGGTTCCGAAATCGTCCGATTTTGCAGGTGAAACGTGCGCCCCGCCGGCAAGGGCGCCGAGAACGCTCATGGCTCGACCGTCGGCGCGCAGTTCCACATCGTGAACCCCGAATTCAGTTGCCAGCCGGGGCAGAAAATCCCTGGCGACCCCCTGGTGCACCAGCACCGTATCGAGGGCGTTGCAAACGGTAGGCCGCTGGACCTTGGCATTCACCACGATCGCAAGGGCTTTATTGAGATCCGCGCTGGCGTCGACATAGGTGTGAGAAACCCCAACTCCGCCGGTGATTGCAGGCATCTTTGCGTTCTGGCCGACAAAGTTGACAAGGTCGGCGCTGCCGCGGGGGATCATCAGGTCGATCACATCATCCATTTCGAGCATCTCTCCGACGAGTGCACGATCGGTCGATTCGATGAACAGCACCACATCACGCGGTATCCCCGCACTCTCGATCGCATCCTTCACGATGCCCGCGAGCACCGTGTTTGTGATGATGCATTCCTTCCCGCCCCGCAGAACAACACCATTGCCGGATTTCAGGCACAGCGTCGCAATATCGATCGTAACGTTCGGGCGGCTCTCGTATATCACACCGATCACGCCCAAAGGTACTCGTACTTGTTCAAGATCAAGACCATTTGGCAGTTCGCGATGTTCCAGTATTTCGCCGATAGGATCATCTAAAGAAGCGATATTGCGGGCAGCATCGGCCATGCCTTTTACGCGGGCCTCGTTCAGTGTCATCCGGTCGAGCATGTGGAAACTGAGACCGTCCCGCTTCGCCGCATCGAGATCTTGCTCGTTTGCTCGCAAAATACTGGCGCTGTTCGATTCGATCTGTTCGGCAATAGCGATAAGCGCCGCGTTTTTTACCTCGGTCGACGCAGCCGCCAGTCGACGGGCCGCAGCGGCGGTCGCGACGGTCTGGTCGTGGAGAGATTGTGCAATAGTAGTCATTGTTCAGGATCCGGCAGGTTTTTCGGCGATACCCGGCTAACGCAGGGCCATATTGTTGCGGTGGATAACCTCGGCACCGTAATAGTGGCCCAAAAGCTCGGGAAGCTCCTTTGAATTCTTACCTTTTATCAACTCGACTTCGCTCGACGGGTAAGAGGTTAGCCCCCAACCGATCGTCGTTCCATCAGTTTCTGTCACCTCAATGATATCGCCCCGCTCGAACGGGCCGACAACCGAAACTATCCCAACCGGCAAAAGACTGTTGCCACGGTTCTGCAGCGCATTCGCCGCTCCGGCATCGACCGCGACGCTGCCCCGGTGCTCGGAACGGCCTGTAAGTATCCAGCGTTTGCGACTTTCCCGTCGCGAAACATCCGCCTCGAATCGCGTGCCGATTTTTTCTCCCGCGCAGATCGCCTCCACGACGCCGTCGATGCGACCCGAAGCGATGACCATCGGTATCCCCGAATCCATTGCAAGTCGGGCTGCATCGAGCTTGCTTGCCATTCCGCCACTACCACGGTTGTCGTGTGGCCCGCGGGCGGTTTTCTCTACGGCTGCGTTGATTTCCGATACGATCGGGATGAGTTTGGCGGTCCTGTCGATATTGGGGTCGGTAGTGTACAGACCCTCCATTTCGCCGAGGAGTATCAGCAGGTCGGCATCGATGGCGTTTGCCACCATTGCCGAAAGGCGGTCGTTATCGCCGTAAACCTCGCCCGCAAGTTCCTCCACGGCAACCACGTCATTCTCGTTAAGCACTGGCACCGCACCGATCGAAAGGAGTGCTTCGAGCGTGTTACGAACGTTCAGGTAACGGGCGCGGCTCTGCAGATCGCCGCGGGATATCAGCGCCTGGGCGATCTCCACCCCAAACTCGGCGAAAAGCTGCTCGAACGTCATCATCAACTGGGGTTGTCCGAGTGCAGCAAGTGCCTGCCTGTAGGCCACTGTTCCTTTTTGCAACCTGTCACGGCCCGGTGTTCGCGACAGTGGCCCGCGCCCGGCGGCCACTGCCCCGGAGGTAACGATCAGGACTTCGACCCCGGTCGCTTTAACGGCGGAAACCTGCTTGAAAATCGATCCAATGGTCTCGATGTCGAGCGCGTCGCTCCCGCCCGTAAGCAGGTTTGTGCCCAGTTTGACGACCACCCGCTTCGGTCGCCCTGAGCCCGATGGCAAGTCCTGTCGCGATTTTATTGTTTTTCCAGATGCCATCAGTTGATTGTCTCGCAAACCCCGTGTTCGGTGCCACGATTGTGGCTGAAAACCACCGTGGTTATTTTGTATCGTCAGGACCTCGCAGTGCTAGCATGGGACTACACCAAGGTCACCGGTTTTGCTCCGATGGCCCTCTCTGTGTGTTGGTCATGATTTGTGACCACGATAACGCGAAACCCGAATATCGGGTATTCGGAAGTGTGAATGAGTCTGTCGGGGTTGCTCCCGCTGCTCGGCGAGACCGAGCAGTTTGCGGCGCTTCTAAATAGCCTCCGCGCCCCCAGGGCCCGGGCGGCAGCGATAGCCCCAGACCCGGCCACCGAATACGTGGTGGCGGCACTCTGGCGCGAGAGCGACGCGCCCATGTTCGTTTTAACCCCGAACCCTGAATCGGCGCGAAAGCTCCACGACAGGCTGTTCACTTGGCTTGGCGACGACGCTCCGATATTCCATTTTGCCGAGTCCGAAGACATCCCGTTTGAACGATATGTCCCGGACCTTGGCGCAAGCCATCAGCGACTCCGAGCCCTCGCCGCACTACGGGGCGAAATCAAGGGCGTGAAGAAACCCCTGGTCGTGGCGTCGATTCGCGCGGCTACTCAGGCAACGCTCGAACGGGCTGCATTCGACTCATCCACGCACCTACTCAGTGTGCGGGACCGCATCAACCTCGGAGCACAGGTCCGACAGTGGCTCGACATGGGGTATTCACACGAACCAACTGTCGAGATACCCGGCACTATTTCAAGGCGCGGGGGAATACTCGATATCTTCCCCGTATCGCGCGATAGACCGGTCCGCATCGAACTATTTGACGATGAGATCGAAACGATCCGTCATTTCGACCCCGGTACCCAGCGGTCGACCGGAAAAATCCGATCAATCACGATCCCGCCTGCGCGCGAAACCCTACCCCGCTTGGCCAGCGAAGACCGCGTTCAGGAATTGCTCGGGGCGATGGAACTGATCGGTACCTCCGAGGAAGCGCAACGCCGTATTCCATCAGACCTCAGCCAGATGCTCGCAGGCGAGTCGCTTGACGAGGTTTCGTTCTACGCGGGTTTCTTCAACCTGGGCAACATTTTTGACTATCTGTCCGCCGAAAGCCTCATGGTAGTTTTACGACCCGGCGCGATCGAGGAGATGTCACGTTCACTGGACCGTCGGCTGGTGCAGTTGCGAAGTGCGAAGGAAAAACGCGGCGATGTACCTGCCGGATTCGCACAACCCCACATTGAGTGGGGGTTTATTTCGGATGCCATGAACGCGCGGCCAAAAAGCGTGACCCTCTCGCCCTGGGGTGTCGATTCAGAACTTCCCGACGGCTCGCTTGGGCTGCCTATCAACCCGTCTGCACTGGTGGGTGGCGGTGTCGAGAAGGCGCTCGAACTCATCAAGAACGGCGTTGCGGAAAAGAAACGCACAGTCGTGATTACGAATCATGCCCAGCGATTCCATGAACTCGCGCACGAGCAGGAAATCGAAACGGTGCTTGCAAAGACCCTTGCGGTTGCCCCCGAGCAGGGCGAAGTCCAAATCGTAACCGGTCACCTGCTGAACGGCTTTTCGATCGACGCTGCCGACGGTTCTACAGTTTCGGTCATGAGCGATGCCGAGGTTTTCGGCATACAAAAAGAACGACGTCGCATTCGTAAGCGACCCATTCGCAAGGGCCCCGCGCTCGAGCAACTGAAACCGGGGTCGTACGTAGTTCACATCGAACACGGCGTGGCCCGTTTCGTCGGCACGAAAGTCATGGGCTCAGAAGGCCAGGAGTATCTCGTCCTCGAATACGCCGAAGACGACAAACTGTACGTTCCAACAGATCATCTCGACCGAATACAGCTTTACCACGGCACGGCCGATGCAGCACCCAAACTCACCCGCCTCGGCACCCAGGAATGGAACAAGGCGCGAGCGCGGGCAAAACGGGCAACCGAACAACTGGCCGGTGAACTGATCGCCCTCTACGCCTCGCGCCAGGTTGCGACCGGTTTTGCCGCCTCCGCCGATACGCCCTGGCAGGATTCACTCGAGGCCAGCTTCCCCTACGAAGAAACACCCGATCAACTCACCACTATTGAGGCTGTGAAGGCCGACATGGAATCGTCCAGTCCGATGGACCGCCTGGTCTGTGGCGACGTTGGCTACGGCAAGACAGAAATCGCCCTGCGGGCGGCGTTTAAGGCCGTTCAGTCAGGTCGACAGGTTGCGATCCTGGTTCCCACTACGGTGCTGGCCCAGCAACACCTGGAAACGTTTACCGATCGGCTTGAGCCCTTCCCGGTCGCGGTCGAAATGCTTTCGAGGTTCCGGAGTGACAGGCAACAGAAAGAGATCATCGGCAAAATTGCCGACGGCAGCGTCGATATCGTCATTGGCACACACCGCCTGCTACAAAAAGATGTCCGGTTCAAAGATCTCGGGCTCGTGATCATCGACGAAGAGCACAAGTTCGGCGTCTCGCACAAGGAACGTCTCAAACAACTGCGCACGCAGGTCGATGTGATGACGCTCAGTGCCACGCCAATTCCGCGCACTCTCCACATGTCGCTGGCCGGAGTTCGCGATATGAGCACGATCGAGACTCCTCCCGAAGAGCGGTTGCCAATAAAAACCTATGTTTCCGAAGATTCCGATGACCTCGTCCGCGAGGCGATCCTGAGAGAACTCGACCGTGGCGGCCAGGTGTTTTACCTGCACAACCGCGTCAAGAACATCGAGCTGGTCGCCAACAAGATTCAAAAACTTGTGCCCGAGGCGAACCTCCAGATCGGGCACGGACAGATGCCGGAAGACGATCTTGAACGGGTGATGGCCGAGTTCGAGCGCGGCGAGTTCAACGTTTTGCTGTGCACCACGATCATCGAATCCGGACTTGACCTGCCAAACGCCAACACCCTGATAATCGACCGGGCCGATATGTTCGGCCTGTCCCAGCTTTACCAGCTCCGCGGGCGCATTGGTCGCGGCGCGAACCGCGCCTACGCCTACCTGATGGTCCCGCGGGCAAAACAACTCACCGAACAGGCCGAACAACGACTCAACACGATTCTTGCGGCCACCGAACTCGGGGCCGGGTTCCAGATAGCGTTGCGCGACCTGGAAATACGCGGAATCGGAAACCTGCTGGGCGCCGAACAGTCGGGGCAGATTTCAGCTATCGGGTTCGATCTCTACACGAAGCTCCTGGCCGAGGCCGTACGCCAGCTAAAAGAAGCCGATAGCAGCGACAGCACGGCCACACCACCCGTTCGGGAGTTTTCGACCGTGCGGGTAGATATCGGCATCGACGCCCGAATTCCTGACAGCTATATCGAAGACCTTGCACAGAGGCTATCGATCTACCAGCGCCTTGCCAGGATCAGGGTTGAGTCGGAAATCGACGACCTCGACGAGGAAATCCGAGACCGATTCGGCCCGATGCCCACCCATGTGAAATTACTGATGAAGATGGCGAGGATGCGATCGATGGCCGAGCAGGCCGGTGTTGAACTCGCCGTCGCCAAAGAGACGCGGGCGACGCTCACACTGAAAGAGCCAACCGGTGGCGCACGTGTTCCGCTCCAGAAGCAACTCGGTACCGGCGTCGATGTGGGTCACATGCAGATTAGGGTCGAGATAGACCGCGACGACCCCGAGTGGATCGACGAGCTGATGGCCGTGCTGGACCAACTGAAGATGTTTCAGGAGCGCATGGCCCAGATGATGGAAATGGTAATGGCCGCCGAGCGCGGCGACGAAACGGTTATTGCAGCGGTGTCGGAAACCGTGGGGTGACTTAGTCACGTTCCTTGCGAAAATGGCAAGCGCCGGTCTAACCGGCTGACCCTTGCTGAGTGCTATCGGCTCACCCGGCGAGGGAAGACTCGCCAATACGTCAATCGCTCAGCATCTCACGCCTGCCAGCAAACCTGTAACCTGCGGCCCGGACAATCTCAATAAATAGCGGTGGAGCCGGCATGAGCGCAAAACGATCACTTGCACTTGAAGTCACTATCATCGGGTGCGGCACGCCAACGCCACTCCCCGACCGCTTTGGTTCTTCCTACGTGGTGCAGGTCGGCGACGAGAAGTTGCTGTTCGACTGCGGGCCAGCCACCACCTGGAAACTTGCCCGAGCCGGTATTTCGACCACCGAGATCGATAACGTCTTTTTCACCCACCACCACTTCGATCACGATGCCGACTTCCCGACCTTCATCCTGACGCGCTGGGACCAGATGATCCCGACCGACAGGATGCTCAACGTCTACGGTCCGCGACTCACCGAGGAGTTCACCAACGGAATCATCGACGAAGACACAGGGCTCTTTGCCCACGACTGGAAGGCCCGCGTAAACCACCCTGCCTCGCAAATAACCTTCGCCGACCGCGGCGGGATCCTGCCCCGCAAAAAACCTGAAGTCGATCCCCACAACATGGGTCCGGGGCTCATCAAGTCGGGTGCGAACTGGGAGGTCACCGCGGCCCGCGCCGAGCATGTACAGCCGTATTTAGATTCACTTGCCTACCGCATCGACACGTCAGACGGATCGGTGGTCCTGACGGGCGACACCACCCCCTGCGACACAGTTACGGAACTGGCGCGTGGGGCCGATGTGTTAATGATGATGTGCTGGGAATCGCACGACCGGATGGACGGTAATGAGCATGCCGGGGCGTCTTCGTCAATTCAGGGTGCCGCCGAAACCGCGGCCGAGGCCGGCGTGAAGCAGCTCGTGATGGTCCACATCGGTGCGCGCCTTACAACCGCCGAAATGAAAGGCCCACGCGAGATCGAAGCCGCAAAGGCGTGGGACGGCAGGATCATCTGGGGCGACGAGATGATGAAGGTGCCCTGGCCCGTGTGAGGTGGAGGCGGGTTTTGTGGCGCTGTCATTGCGAGGAGCATCGTCCCGAGCGTGTCGAAGGACGAAGCGACGTGGCAATCAGTGTCCGATTTGGAACTTCTGATCAATTCCGCCGTTAATTGTCTTGCCCCTGCTAGTGATCGCGTGCGATCTGGCGATCAAGTGCCACCAACACGTTCTCCTTATCGAAGGGCCGGTGAGTTGAGCATGTCGAGGGTTTCTGCATCAAGTTGGCTCCGTTGACGTCACTTGAATGAAGTTCGCTTTTGCGGTGTCATTCTGAACTCGCCTGTCCTGAGCTCAGTCGAATGGGATTCAGAATCTCTCCCGCATGCGCGCTAACCGAGGTCCAATTGAGAGATTGCATCGCTGCGTACATGAACGGTTGTAGCTTACCAGGGAGATTCTGAATCAAGTTCATAATGACTAGTGCCGGCCCGGATGCTGTCGCCCCTGCGGCGCAACCCGGCGTTAGCATTGGCGTGATTTCAGAACGCCGGCCATGACTGCAACCGACAAGAAATACCCGAACACTGATCCGCTCCTGATCGCTGTTGAGAGCGATCAGGAGATGGTCGCGCGTGACGGGGTGACGCTGCGGGCAGATATCTACCACCCGATAGGCGGCGGTAAATACCCAGCGCTCGTATGCCGCACCCCATACCAGAAGCTGACCCCGCGCTATATCGAGATCGCCACCGATCTTGCTCAACGCGGCTACTGCATCGTCGTCCAGGATTTCCGCGGCCGGTATGCGTCCGATGGCGACTACGAGTGGATGTGGCGGGAGCGCACCGAAACCCACGATACCGAAGACGGCTACGACACGATCGAGTGGGCGGCCCGGCTTCCATGGAGCGATGGCCGGGTCGGCACATGGGGCCACTCGAACGCCTCGTGGGCCATATGGATGATGCTCGACTCGCAGCCTCCGAGCCTGGCATCGACCCTCGCGAGCGGGATCATGCAAAACGCCATGGATCTCAACTTCGGCATCTTCGAAACGGGCCGCCGGCTCGAGTGGACGTACATGATGGCCGCAGATATGCGCCGCAGGGCCGAGCTCACCGACGGCCCAACTTCTCCCGTCGAAGCGAACAAACGCTGGAATGAAATGGAGCGGGGTAAGTACGTCTGGTGGTTGCCGCTTGGCGATATTCCGGGCGAGGTTTTTTCGGAGTTGAATGACCAGCTGCAGGATTATCACCGCATCCAGAACGTGGAAATCCAGCATTTCGGCGATATCCACCCGAAGGTCAGGACCCCGATCTACCAGGTCACGGGGTGGTGGGACCGGCTGATAGGTACTGTCGATAACTTCTCTGGAATCACCAGAAACGGGCCGGAAGAACTCCGCTACAGGCACCGGTTGATTATCGGGCCGTGGGGTCACGATGCGACTCAGTACACCGGCAAGATCGGACCCGTCGACTACGGTCCGGATGCAGCAACTACCTACGCCGAACTGATCGCCCGCTGGTACGACTTCGACCTCAAGGGAGTTGACAACGGCATGGGCGGTGAAGACCCGGTGCAGCTGTGGGTGCTGGGTGAAAACAGGTGGCGTGGCGAGAACGAGTGGCCGCTTGCGCGCACCGTGTACACGAACTTTTATCTGCATTCCCACGGCGGGGCGAACACGGTTGGGGGAGACGGGTCGCTTTCGCTCGGGCCGGCCTCGGGCGACGAAGCTGGGGCGGACGAATACGACTACGACCCCCACGACCCCGTGATGAGCCTCATGCGGGCCGATTCACAGGCTGCGCCGGTAGACCAGTCGCCACACGACCACCGAAAAGATATTCTCGTCTACGATTTTCCGGTGTTAGAGACTGAGCTTGAACTCACCGGGCCGGTTTTGCTGAAGCTCTGGGCCCAAACCAATGGTCTCGACACCGACTGGACCGCCAGGCTTGCAATCGTGTATGAAACCGGCCTGGCGGTGAACCTGACCTACGGGATCATGCGTTCGCAGTACCGGAACGGGTATGAGAACCCGACACTGCTGGAGCCCGGCGAGGCGTGCGAATACACGATCAAGCTAAACCCGATCGGCTGCCTGTTCAGGCCGGGCCAGCGGTTGCGGCTGTATGTTTCGAGCTCGGACTTTCCGAACTTCGATCGGAATCACAACACCGGTAAGGACTACTGGTCGGACGCCGAACTGAGAGTGGCGCACCAGACGGTTTTCCACACGGCAGACCGGCCTTCGCACCTGGTCCTGCCGGTAATCCCGGCCCAACGCTGATATGACCTCTCACGACAACAGCTATTTCGAACATGTGCGGGCGTCGGGCCGTGTGTTCTCGTTCCTGGGCCTCCTGCTCGGTGCGACTGGCGGCGTGGTGACCGGGGTGGCGATCAAGGGTTTGATCGGCGATCCGTTCGTATCGGGTGGGAGCGCGGTCGTATTTTATGCCGCGTTCAGCGCAAGTTCGCTGATCACGCTATTCCTGATGCTCAACTATTTGATGATGAGCCTGCGGGTTTCAAAAGACGGCCTGAATATTACGTTCGGCATGAAGTCTGCGTCGGTTGAACCCGGCCAGCTCGTTGCTGTGCGGGTCGCTGAGACTAGGTCGAGGATGTCCCGTGCGCTCAGCCAGGCCGGTCGCAAGATTTCCCGGATGTGGACAGTTCTCGGGGTCGGTTCCGGCATTGAAATCGACATTTTGTCTGGCAAACACGGTGACGATGACAGCGGCGGCACCGGCGGCGGCAAGACCGAGACCTGGTTTATTTCTTCCCGTGATCCTTCAAAGCTGGCCGAAAAACTTGCATCGCTGATTGATCGTGCTGATGGCCGATGACCGGCTCCTGGATCGGGCCGATGCCTCCCCGGTCACATAAACCCCACCGTCGCTTCCCCAAGCCTTTCGACTTCGTCGGAAGTTAGCTGCCAGGTCATTGCGGCAGCGTTGTCGGATGCCTGTTCGGCAGACTTGACCCCGGGAATTGGCAGTGTGCCACTGGCGACGAGCCAGTTCAGGGAAACCTGCGAGGGCGTGGCGTTGTGGCCGCCGCCGATGTCTCGCATTAGTCCGATCAACGGCGGGAGCGAATCAAGTCGCCTGCGTGCGAGGCGCAGCCTGCGCATAAGCGGGGGCGGTGAACCCGGACCGTACTTGCCTGTCAGCAGGCCCTCCGCCAGTGGGCCGTATGCGATCACGGAAACGTCCAACTCCCTGCAGGCGTCGATTACGCCGTTCGCTTCTGCCGATCGGTTCAGCAGGCTGTAGGCGACCTGGTTCGACGCTAAAACAAGACCGCGTCTGTCCAGTGCCTCGTGCGCACGTTTGGTTTGATCGGCCGAAAAATTCGACACTCCAATGCCTTTGATCAGCCCGTCTTCAGCGGCGTCGGCGATCGCATCGACCCAGTACATGAAGCCGCGGGGCCGGAGTGGGAAGTGAAGCTGGTACAGGTCGACCGATTCTGCGTTGAGCCTGCGCAGGCTCGCATTCAGCGCCCGTCGGAGCGACGACCGGTGGAGACGCCACGGGTACGGAAAGAACTTGGTCGCGACCAGGGGTTTCGGAGTCGAAGTTGCGTGGGGCGACGTGTTGACGAGTTGGCCGAGGATCCGCTCTGACCGGCCGCGGCCGTAAAGTTCGGCCGTATCGAACCAGTTGATCCCGCGTTCGACGCACGCCGAATAAGCCCTTGCGAGGTCGTTGTCGTCGTACTGTCTGCCGTAGCCCCAGTAAAACCTCCCGCCCCACTGCCAGGTCCCCGCACCGATCGGACTCACTTCGATGCCGCTCTGGCCGAGCTGAACCCGCGTGCGGGATTTTGTTTGAAGACCGTCTGTCATCTTGTCATGTGAAATTCGCTACGATGCCGAGAACTGCGATCTGTCTGTGTCGAACGAATAACGCTTCACGGGCAAAAGTTGATTTCCGCACATACCGAATCGTGAGTCACATGCTGTCCTAAAATAATCCCCGCACGCGGGTCGCTGCTGCTGCCGCTCATGACCACAAGGTTACTTGCAGCCCGGCCGGCCGGGATTGATACCGCGGCGATACTGTCTTAGGCTTCCGTTAGTTTCTCGCACTGACCACCCACATCAATCTGCCGGAACGCTGGCGGCGTGCCAGTTGGAGAATTCTCGCGTTGTCAGACGACACGAAGCGACCGAACATCGTCTTCCTCTTTCCCGACCAGTTCCGGGCCGACTTTGCCGGGTGCAACGGCGCCGACTGGCTCGACACTCCAAACATCGATTCCATCGCAGAAAACGGCGTGCGCTACACAAACTCGTTCTCGGGTTCTCCAATCTGCGTGCCCGCCCGGACCGCCCTGCTCACCGGCATGAACGCGATCCGCAACGGGGTGACGGGCAACCTGCAGAATCTGCGCGCCGACTGGCGAGAGGCGGGGATTCGGACCTGGCCCGAAATCCTTGCTGAAGCCGGTTATTACACCGCCGGAATCGGCAAGATGCACTTCTATCCGTGGGACGAACGGCGTGGCTTCCAGTACCGCGTTATCTGCGAAGACAAGCGGTGGCTCGAGGTCCGTGACGATTACTACCACTATCTGCGCCGGCACGGCCTGAGGAAGCTGCACGGCAACGAGATGACCGGCTACCACGAGAACAAGGGAGCGGTGCTTCACGACATTCCGTGGGAGCATTCGTGGGACCGATTTGTTGGCTCCGAAGCGGTGAAGTTCATCGAGGAATACGGTGCTGATCAACCCTTCGCCATGATGGTCGGGTTCCCCGGCCCGCACTGTCCGTACGACCCCGATGCGCGGTTCCTCGAGGGCATAGACGAGTCGAACATCCCAGGGGCGGTACCCGAGGTCCCGGGCCACACGCCGCAACTGCGGAAGGACAACGTCGAGGGCAACAAGCGGCCCTGGAACGGCGTCGACTACACGGAGTTTTCTGACTCGACGAAGCACACGATTCGCAAGCACTACTCGGGGCTGGTCCAGCAGATCGATTTCGAGGTCGGCGCGATCATTTCCGCCCTCCGCAAGAAAGGTCTGCTCGAAAACACCTACGTCATCCTTTCGTCCGATCATGGCGATTATCTTGGCGATCACAACCTGATCGGCAAGGCGTCGTTTTACGAGGCGGCGATACGGGTGCCGATGTTCGCGATGGGACCCGGAATCGAGTCGGGTCAGACGATCGATGGCATGGTCGAGCTGCGCGATGTGACAGCCACGATGCTGAGGTGGGCCGGTGTCGATCTGCCCGGTTGGTACGACGCCCGGCCCCTGCCGGGAAAAGGAATGCCCGGCGAATCGGGCCGGGACAACATTTTCGGCCTGCTCGGCAATGGCTGGATGAACTTCGATGGTCGTTACAAGCTGCACAAGTACCGCACCGGCGAGATGCTCCTGTTCGACATGCTGAACGACCCGCAGGAGCAGGTTAACCTTTACGAAAACGCCGAGTTTGCCGACATCGTTCGACGACTGGAAACTGAGTTGACGGTCGAGTTGATGGCGTCGATTGAGGCCTCGATGGACGACCGGCTCGCCCAGAACGGCGACATGTCGCAGGACCCGACGTTCGGATACGAAAGCTGGCAGCGACCCTGGCCGCACGCGCCAGGCACTATGCCGCTATCGTAAGAAAAAACGACGAAGGTTTAGGTTTATTCCTTCTCCCCGGGGAGAAGGTTAGGTTGAGGGGGAATGCTCTCGACAGCGGAGAAGACGATGCCAGATATCGAAGCAAGCCACACTAAAAAGTCGAACATCATCGTCGTGATGGTCGATGATCTCGGCTACTCGGACCTCGGCTGCTACGGCGGCGAGATCAGCACGCCCAACATCGATTCACTGGCTTATGGCGGGCTCCGGTTTACGCAGATGTACAACGGCGCCCGGTGCTGTCCATCCCGGGCCGCTTTGCTCACCGGCCTGCACCCGCACCAGGCCGGAATCGGGCAAATGACAACCGATCTCGGTGTGCCCGCCTACCAGGGTTATTTGAGAGACGGCTGCGTCACTATTGCCGAGGTGCTGAAGGGCGCGGGCTACCGGACGCTCCTCTCCGGCAAGTGGCACGTTTCCGGCAGTTGGGATAATCGAGACCGCGCCAACTGGGTCCTTGGCGACAAAAAACACCCGCTGCCAAAACAACGGGGCTTCGACCGGTCGTTCGGCCTGCTCAACGCCGCCGACTCCTACTGGAACCCGAAGTCGCTGATCCTCGAAGATCAGTTGATTGACGTCGAAACTGACGATTTCCACATGACCGACGCCATTGCCGACCACGCGGTTGAACAGATCGACGAGTCGGTCGCAATGGGCAGGCCGTTCTTCCAGTACGTCGCCTTCACCGCTCCCCACTGGCCCCTGCACGCGCGGGAAGACGACATCGCAAAATACGAGGGCAACTACATGGCCGGGTACGACGCGATCCGGACGTCCCGGCACGAGGAGCAAATGGGGCTGGGCGTTGTCGACGACAAATGGGAAATTTCTCCCAGGGACTCCGACTCTCCGGACTGGAACGATGTCCAGAACAAGGAGTACGAAGACATCCGCATGGCGGTCTACTCGGCAATGGTCGAGCAGGTCGACCGGGGTGTCGGTCGCATCATCGACACGCTGAAAAAGCACGGCGAGTTCGAAAACACCGTCATCATGTTCCTGTCGGACAACGGCGGGTGCGCCGAGCTGTTCCAGGAAGACACCGACTGGCCCGACGCCTCGCAGTGGGAGAGTTCATTGACGCTCGATGGTCAGCCCGTTCGGGTCGGCGACATTCCAGACCTGCGGCCGGGCCCGGACACGACGTTCCAGGCGGTTGAGCTGCCCTGGGCGAATGTTTCGGACACTCCGTTCCGGCTGTTCAAGCGCTGGATTCACGAGGGGGGAATCTCAACCCCGTTCATCGTCCACTGGCCCGACCAGATTCAGCAGTCGAATATACTGACCAACCCAATGCATATCATCGATATATCGGCTACGTGCTACGAGATCGCGGGAGCACAGTACCCGGCAGAGCACCATGACACCGAGATCACCCCACTGGAGGGTGAGAGTTTCCTGCCCGCGTTGCAGGGCCGCAAGTGGGACCGCGAGCAGCCGATAACTGTCGAACACGAGGGGAACCGCGGCATCCGGCTCGGCGATTGGAAACTGGTGGCCGAGTGGGACAGGCCGTGGGAGCTTTACAATATCGCCGAGGACCGCACGGAACAGAACGACCTGATCGGTGGCGAAAAGGATCGGGCGAAGGACCTGGAAAAGCAGTATTTCGAGTGGGCCGAACGTTGCGAGGTGTCGCCGTGGCCGGTTGACCCGAATGTAATGGCGAAGCGGCTGAAGGGCGACCATGCGCACATATCGCAGCACCGCGCTCCGGCCGGCGGCGCGATGAAGTAACCATCGTGATGGGTTTATTTTTAGGATCGAGTAGAAGCCAACTGGGGGCTACCATGAACGTCGAACTAGTCTCGGAAAAACTGAGACTGCATCGGAGAACGCCGATATTTATGATCGCAGCTGTCGCGGTGTTTGCCTTAATGGCGGGTGCGTGCGGTTCGGGCGAGTCTGATATCGAGGATTTTGTTCAGATCAGGCCGGCTCCTTCGAACTACACCATCGACGATCTGAAGGATTTTGGTCTCAAAGCTTCCAAGCAGTACGACGTCGAAGGACTGCCCGATGGGCTCGAAGCATGGAAGGGTTTCTGGGGGCTCGATCCGTACAAACGCAACGACTACGAGATCCGCTTTTATGCCTCGCATGAGATCGCTGTTTCGAGTGGTCAGGCCCTTGCGATCGAGGCGACCGGAGACGAGTTCGAGGCGAGCAGGGACAACCAGATCTGGACTGCGGGTGTGAAAGATCGCTGGCAGGCTCAGGGGGTCACTGATATATCGGGTGGCGCCAGCAGGCAGTCTAACCCACGCCCGACTTACCCGGACTGGGCGATACTTGGGAATATGGTGATTCTATGCGACGGCCTAGATTCTGAGCAGGCGCTCATCAGGTGCAGTTCGCTAATCGAAAACCTCCTTCCGGGCGAGGAAGGTTAGGCGGGGGCCGACGACGGTGCTGTCCCGGGTGGCGCGGGTGCCGGTTCACCAGGTGTGCAGAGGGGTTCTGAATCGAGTTCAGAATGACAACATCGTGGCGACTGGTCGCCTGGACGTCGGCAACGTCGGTGGAACAAAAACTACGCCTTACGGCCTGTGAATATCACGTGACGAATTCCGCCCTTGCCTTTGTGGGTGCGAACGCGGTGGCGGTCGGCGCGGAATCCGTTGCGGCGCATCCGGCCCGGGAACTTTGGCTCATCATCGGCCGACCAGATGGCGACCTTGCCACCGTTTTTCAGGGCCCGCCTTATGGCCTGTAGGCCAGGGTCGGTGTACAACCAGCCGTTGCGTTCATCGACGATTGGCGACGGCCCGTTGTCGACATCGAGCATGATGGCGTCGAACTCGTTGTGAGCGTTGCGGATTACCTCCGTCACATCACCCTGTACCAACTCGGTGCGCTCATCGTCCAGCGGGTGGTCTGCGAAACTGGCCAGCGGTCCCCGGTTCCACTCGACAACCTCGGGAACAAGCTCGACCTGCACAGCTTTCCCGTCTTCCGGGATCAAATCGAGAGCCGAACGCAATGTGTAGCCGAGGCCAAGACCACCAATCATGACCTTCGCACCCGGCTTGAGTTTCTTGCACGCGATCCGCGCCAGCTCAACTTCCGAAAAGTGCATGCGGGTCGACATCAGCGGCAGGTCGTCGGCCCTGATGACGTATTCGCCGTCGTGCTCCACAAGCTCAAGCCGTGTGCCGTCAGGCGAAACGGCCTCACCAACGGTTATCCAAGGTTTCATAGCAGCAAGTCTATGGGATGTCACCGAATAATAAGCCGCGTTTTATGCGGGCCAACAACCCGATTTCCCGACCCCTGTGGAGGGACCTCGCGGGAATGCACCTGACCGCCAGGCAAATCCCTTCGCCTCCAAGGCCGGGTTTTCGCCGATGAATTACTGAATCCGCTGAGATCCCTCGGCTCCGCGGACTCCGCTCGGGAAATCGGATCTACGCTATTTGGCGGAAATCTAACTTGCGTTACCTGCGGGTGAGCACTGTCGTACTCGGTGCGACGCACCGCGCGATACCAGCAAGTTTACGGCTGGTAATCGGGATCTTCGAACGGGTAGAGCGGGATTCGGCGACGATTGAACGTGAACGTATCGAGGTCAGCCGAGGTCACGCCGGGGCTGTTCACAATGATTATTTCCGCAGCAATCGGCTGGTACGCAGGACGGGGCGAGCTAACCCCTTTCGCCACCACTATGCGGTAATCCTCGGGGTTTATTCCCATCGAGTACATTTGCTCGCGTGCAGTGTTGCCCGATCGGTTGGTGGTCAGCAAGATCGTCATGCCATCGACGGTGTTGAAGCGCACCCTCTGGCCATCGTCATAGAACTTGAACCCGCCGTGCGTCGGCCGGGTCTCCTCGTACGGGCCGTCATCGATATTCACTACTGTGCCCGTGATCAGAACCGGCTCACCGTGCATATTGTCGGTCTTACCACCAACCTCAAGTGAAATTTCGGCCCCGACCCCTGCCGCAACCATCGCCTTTACTGCCTCGGGGTCGTACAGCGTCTGCAGGTAGCCCTCGATGCCCATCTCCCGGGCAACCTTCATGATGTGCGTCGAGTCAGCCGACGACCCACCGCCGATATTGTCGCCAACATCCATCAACACGATGGGTCCGAGGTGGGAATGTTCTGACGGCACGTTTTCGGCAAGTGCAGAACCGTCGTCAGGCAGGAAGTTTTCAACGCCAGCGGGCTTCGGACCGACGTATCTCTCGTCGGCCATCTTCAGCGCTTCTTCGATGCTGGGTACCGGCCTGTTCAGGTCGGCCCGCTTCTCCCATGCACGGGCTGACATCCACTTTGCGGCCTCTTTTGCGCTCTCCGCATCACCATCGGAAATTGCGATCCACGACATGCCCATCTCTTCGACATCGGAATACGGGTAGCCCTCGGCGATCGAGGTGTCGAGGATACCCTTCCGTTCATTCGCCTCAACGCAGTCGTCGACGAGGCTTTTCATCGGATCCTGGCCGGTGAACTGCTTCACGATATTGACGAGCATCGGGACCATTTCGATGTACTGGACCGGGTTGATCTCGCCCTTCACCGTACGGTAGATCAGCTCGGCAGTCTTGTGACCCCGTTGCCTGCAGTCAAGGTGCGGGCAGGTTCGCCACACCACGCACACATCGGTATTGGCAATCGTTTCCTTTGAAATGTTGGAGTGCATGTCGAGCGTCATGCCGACCGGCACCTCGGGGCCTACGATCTCCCTGACGGCCCGTGTGAATTCGGCATCCATGTCTGGGAATTCTTCAGAAACAGCGGCCCCGTGATTACATATCAACACGGCGTCCCACGGTCCTTGGTCGCGCAGCATGCCAAACATTTCGGCTGTTATGCGGTCGTAGGCGTCTTTCGTAATGGTGCCGATAGGGCCGGTGTTGGCATACATCAACGGCACTGCCTCAAACCCGAACTCTTCCGCAGCCTGTAGGTACCCGGTCATCGTGTACTCGGCGTCAACGTACTGCTTGACGATTTCCTGCCCGCGGAGCATCAGGGCTTCCTCGAATTTTTCGTAGGTTGCTGGAACCTCAGAAAACGTGTTGGTCTCGTGCGAAATACCGAGAATTGCGAATCTCATTCTGTGCTCCAGGCGGGTTTGCTACGGACGGAAATAATATTTTTAGATTTGGTCAGGACGCCCTCATGACAACGGACGCAATAATACCTCGACCCACGTCGGTTTGAACCCGGCCGCAAGGGCAGTTCTCATTGAAGGAACGTTGGAGGCGGACGTGCCGTAATAGGGCAGCTTGCCTGTATCGAGAACTACCCTGGCAACTGCTGAAGTCAAGGCTGGCGCGATGCCACGTCCCTTGTGCCCCGGCGAACGTCACTGCCGAGTTGCCACATGTACGGCGAATCTGCCGACGCCCCGCAGACTCCCACGACCTTGCCATCTTGCTCGGCAATTGCCGCGACCATCGTGGGGAGGCCGTACCGCTGGGGTCTTCGTGAATTGCGTTGTACCAGTCGCCACGATTCTCAATGCTGTCAGCTCCGTCTCGGCCCACTTCCTGTGTGGTTCATCGACGCACACGATCCCACCGGTGCCCATCGAGGCAATCCCGATCTTGCCGGGATGAGGAGGAAACAGTCGGTGAGCCGGGTTTTCGTGAGCATCGGGACTCCGCACCGTGATGTGAACCTGTCCATCGACCAGGTCGGTCGCTGTGCACGACAGTCCGGCGGCCAGCATCGCCACCACCGTTTTATGGATGTCCTGTTGGGCATTTATCAATGTCCAGTCAATTCTCCAGCGCGATAGCTTACTCAGGCGCAATGCGATCGTACGCGCCTGCGAGATTGTCCGTTGCGCAACCGTCCTAACGTAATAACATGTCGCCGACCAGCACATCTTCGCCCTCTGAGAGTTTGAAAGAAAACCCTTGATAACCAGTTCACCCGTTTACGCCCACGCAGAAATCTCCGCACCGTCCGGCATGGTGGTCGCCCAGCACCTGCTGGCGGCCCAGATCGGCACCGAAGTCTTGCAACACGGCGGCAACGCAGTCGATGCGGCGGTAACTACCGCGTTCGCTACGGGCGTGCTGCTCCCGATCTGGAACGGCGTTGGTGGGGGCGGCGTGATGATCGTTCACCTCGATGGAGGTGGCGGCGGCTCGATCGATTTTGGAATGCAGGCGCCCGGTCTTGCGCACGCCGAAATGTTCGAGCTTGAAACTGGCCCGGGTGCTCTAGATATACAGGGACCATCCCGCCGTTTCTCATGGCCGAAAGTGAAAGATAACGCCAACACTCAGGGCTACACATCGATATCTATCCCCGGCACCGTGGCCGGTCTCACAACGGCGCTCGAAAATTGGGGAACGATCGACCTCGACCAGGCTATTGCCCCTGCAATCAAGATAGCCAGGGAAGGGTTTCCCCTTTCGCGCACAGTGGCGCTCGCTATGGCAGCGGGCCATGCTCTGCTCTCACGGTTCAAAACCACCGGCGATCTCTATCTGAACGACGGTTCACCATACGGACCCGGCGCACATTTTGTGCAAAAGGAACATGCCGAAACGCTTGAACGGTTGGCCCGCAACGGTGCGTCCGAAATGTACGGAGGCGAAACATCTGCGAGGATCGCCGATGATATCGAAAAGAACGGCGGCTACCTGCGACTTTCAGATTTTAAGCGATATCGGCCAATCGTCCGTGAAAACGGGTTGAACGGCCGATTCCGCGGGTTAGAGTTGTCAGGGGTCGGGGGGCCATGCGGCGGACCGACGGCACTCGAAATTCTGCACATCCTCGACCGGTTCGATCTCGCCGGAATGGGTCATGGCAGCGTCGATTTCCTGCACACGCTGATCGAAGCCGTAAAACTCGCCGCGGTCGACCGGTTCAACTTCATGGGCGACCCGGCGATATATGGTTTCCCGATCGATTCCCTGGTCGACCCTGATTACGTGAAGAGCCGCGCGGCCACGATCGACATGTCAACGGCCACCGAATTTTCTACCGGCGATCCGTGGCCGTTTGCCGGGGCCGATCGACCGGCAAATTTCCCGGCATCTGCCGGTTCGGCACCCGATGACGGAACTACGCACATCACGACCGCCGATAAACACGGAAACATGGTGGCACTGACCCAGACGAATGTCGGCTACAGCGGTGTCGTGAATCCCGGTGTTGGCGTGATGATGAACAACGCCATGAGCTGGTCGGCCCCTGTCCCCGGAACCGTAAACTCAATCGCTCCACTGGCCCGCGCCCTGAACAACATGACTCCCATGATCATTCACAATAGCGGTCGTGCCGTGCTCGCGATCGGCGGCTCAGGGGGGCGGCGCATCTGGGCCGCGGTGGTCCAGGTGATCGTCAACCACGTCGATTTCGGGATGAGTTTGCAGCAGGCGATCGAGCAACCGAGGTTCCACGTCGAATCCGATGACCCTGTGATCGACCCGAGGTTCGGCGATGATGTGCTTCTCGAACTCAAGCGCCGGGGGCACAACTACGGACTCCCGCCCGAGGAAAGCGTCCTGTGGCCGTTTGCGGAACCCAACGGGATCACCCATTCCGACGAAGGTATTAACGGCTGGAAAAGCGGTCTCAGCCCGTTCGCCAAGCCTGCCCGGGCGGTGGGTTACTGATCGAGCGCGGAATATTCGCATTTCCATCCCCCCGAGAAGAAGGAAAAAATCAGCTAGTTCCGCAGCGATATGAAACCCCCTGCATTCAGGGAGAGAGTTTGGGTGAGTGGGAATACAGATGGACTAAGGAGGGCCAGGTGACGAACGGAAAACTCGAAGGCAAAGTGGCGCTTATTACCGGTGCCGGTTCTGGTATCGGCGCGGCGACAGCTCGTTTGATGGCACAAGCAGGCGCGGCTGTTGCGATAACTGGTATTCCAGATGACGGAGTGATCTCGGTCGCCGCGGAAATCACGGCGTCGGGCGGTTCGGCCATTGCAATTCCCACTGATGTTTCGGACCCCGATCAGGTTGAGGCCGCAGTGTCGCAAACCGTTGAAACGTTTGGCCACCTCGACATCGCGGTCCCGAATGCCGGTATCCAGATGCACAGCGAAGACCGCAACCTGCACGAACTCCCCGAGGCGGTGTGGGACCGCACCCACGATGTGAACTACAAGGGCCAGTTTTTCACATGCAAATACGCGCTTGCCCAGATGGTGAAGCAGGGCACCGGTGGAGTCGTTATTCTCACCGCTTCGATCACCGCTCTACGTGGCACCACGCCGAACGTTGCCTACGCAACCGGTAAGGCCGGCATCGTAAACCTTGCCCGCCACATCGCAGTGCACTACGGTGCGCAGGGCATACGCGCCAACAGCATCAGCCCCGGCGCACTCGAGCGAACTCCCGATTTCGATCTTCACCCGAATCCCGTCGGCAGGAGAGCGGAAATGGTTGCAAAAATACCGCTCGGCAGGCTCGGAACACCCGAAGACATCGCACCGTTCATAACTTTCCTGGCGACCGGCGACGCGTCATTCGCGACCGGGGCCAACTTCGTTATCGACGGCGGGATGACAGTTATTTAGTTGCCCGGAGACGTGTTCCTGCACGTATCGTTCAATCAGTTATTTCAACCCCACCCATAAGCACCCGGCCATCGATCACCAGGGTGGGACCCGACCGTTCTTCATCGTCGCCCGCGCGATTAAACTTGATCTGGCCCATGGTCACTTCCGACCTGATAATGATAGGTCTTTTATACAAAATTCCCTTTGTTGTCGGGCCCGAGCTTTGCTCCCCGAGCGCGCACTCCCCCGACATCCCTGTAAAGTGTTGCCGCCGTTAAAAGCATTGCTGGTCGTCGATGTCCAGGTATCGCCAACTGTTAATACCGAAAAGGATCCTTAACAATGCTCGAACGCTTCAAGGTTCCGGAAAAAGACCGTGTATACGTGGCGGAAGGCCAGATTCGGACCGCGACCGAAGCGATATTTCGACACAGTGGTGTTTCGGTCGACGAGGCTGCGCGCTCGACCGATGTGCTGATTACAAACGACCTCCGAGGCGTCGAATCCCACGGCGTTTCGAACATGCTCCGGCACTACGTTGCCGATTACGGTACGAACAAACTGAACCCCACCCCCGAATTCAAAGTCGTGCGCGAATCAAAGACCACAATGACCATCGACGCCGACCGGGCGCTCGGGACGCACGTGGGCCCGTGGGCGATGCAGCATGCGATCGACAAGGCGAAGGAGTTCGGGATGGGCGCGGTGGCGGTTACGAACTCGGGCCACCTTGCCGGCTGCGGCTACTACGCCATGATGGCCGCTCAACAGGGGATGATCGGTCACTGCATGACGGCCGGTGGATCGCACCAGACGGTGCCGACATTCGGCTCTAAACCCGTCATGGGTACCAACCCGATCGCATGGGCGGCTCCGGCCCGAAACATGCCGCCGTTCCTGTTCGATGTCGCAACCACGCAGGTTGCAAACAACAAGATCAGCCTGGCTCGAAGGAACGGCGCGCAGATCGAGGGCGGCTGGATTACCGATCTCGACGGCGAGCCGATTCTCGAAAACATCGACCCGCCCGATATTGGTGAGTACTACCTGCTCCACATCGGCGGCACGCGTGAGAACGGATCGCACAAGGGGTTCGGCCTGGCGCTGATGAACGAAATCATCTGTAACGAGCTTTCCGGCTACGGCCCGGGTCCGGTGAACGGCACTCCGGGCGGCCACTTTTTCCAGGCTTACGATATTGAGGCCTTCACCGACCGCGAAAAGTTCCTCGATGACATGGACTCTCTTCTGAAATTCATCGCCGACGTTCCACCGGCAAAGGGATTCGAGCGGGTCATCTATGCGGGCCTCAAGGAAGACGAAGACGAGAAGGAACGGCTAAAAGGGGGCATCCCGTACCATCGAGAGGTCATTGAGTGGTTCGAGTCGTACTGTGCCGAGGCCGGAATCGAGTGCGACCTGAGGTAGGAATTCGCAACCAGCTGCAGGAAACGAACATCGAACGGGTTGTAGAAAGAGCGATCTTGTTGAACCCGATAGCGCACGGATCAGGAGTTACATATGGCAGAAGCAACGATCACGCCCGGCGACGATGGGCCGTATTACGTTGAGGGTGATTTCGTATTAATCGACGGTGCGGGCAACAAGCTCGAAATTACCGACGAAGCGTGGTTGTGTCGATGCGGTGAATCGACCGAAAAACCGTTCTGCACCGGGTCGCACCGGGCATGTGAGTTTGTTGACTCATCGAGGGCCATCTAATGACAGTCGAAATCCGAATAAAAGACGATGACTCCCTCGAGGTAACAGGCAATTTCGACCTGGTCGACGCCGACGGCAACGCATACCGGCATCACGGTCTACTGAGGTTGTGCCGGTGCGGCGCTTCAAAGATGAAGCCGTACTGCGACGACTCCCACGACGAAATCGGTTTCGAAAGCAAAGTTCGCGCCTGATACCTTCGTAATTAGGGAGTTTTCGTAGTGCTTAGCGCCGGAGTGGGTCGAGTCGACATAAGCCCTGAGGTCGGAACCGCCCACGGCGGTTGGGGTGCGCAAACCCACCAGGTCTCGCTCGGCAACGACATGCCGCTACTGGTGACTGCGCTTGCAGTCGCGAATGGCGATACCGAGCTGGCGATCGTCGATGTAGACATCGGAATATTCACCGGCGACCAGGACCTCCTGATACGCGGGCTTATTTCCGAAGAAACGGGAATCCCGTTCGAAAACATCCGTCTCGCCTACTCCCACACACACTCGGCACCGATAACTTTTGGACAGTGGATCAAGGAAGGAATCGACCTCGCCAACGAATGGTGGGGCCGGATACCCGATGCATGTGCAAGCGCTGTTATCGAAGCGAAAAATGCCCTGAAACCTGCCCGAACCGGCTTTGGCCGCGGCAGCTGCGACATCAACATCAACCGCCGTCCCGCACGCAAAAACGGCGAGCTGTTTACCGGTCGAAACTGGGATGGCTTCGTAGACCATGATGTAGACGTAGTCGGGATTGACGATGCCGATGGCAACCCGATCGCCACGATCGTCAACTACGCAATGCACCCGACGATCATGGGCCACGAAAACCAGTGGGTGACGCCCGACTTTCCGGGGCCGATGCGTTCGGTGGTCGAACACGCTGTCGGCGGCCTGTGCATTTTCCTGCAGGGAGCCAGCGGAAACCAGGGACCGGTCGATGGCTTTACCGGCGATCTGCGGGTCTACCGGAAAGCCGGCGCAAGGCTGGGCGCAGAAGCTGCCCGAGTCAGGCTTGGTATCGACCCGCTTGAGCGTGAAGAACGACTCGATCAGATCCTGCTTTCGGGGGCCGATCTCGGCATCTACACGGATGTCCCGGTCGGTGAGTCGGACGACACTGTGGCTGTCCACAACCTCACAGTCGACCTGCCGAGTCGTAAGGTGGCATCGGTCGACGAGGCCCAGGCCGACTTTGAACGCGGCGAAAAACAACTCGAGGCGATTCGGGCCTCCGGGGCTACCGAAGATGAAATCCAGCGCGCAGTATCAAAGGTGATGCGGGCCAACATCTACCTGAACGTCGCACGTAACTACGAGAAGTACGACCGTGACGGCGTCATTCCGATGGAAATACAGTCGATGCGGATCGGCGAAACGGTGCTCGTGTCTGCCCCGGTCGAGCCGTTCGCTGAACTGGCAGGCGAAATCAAAAGGCGTTCGCTCGCGCCCAACACGGTATTTTCCGGCTTCAGCAACGGCCACTACGCCTACCTGCCAACTGATATCGCCTACGAAGAAGGCGGATACGAGGTAGGAGTGAGCCCGTTCGCCCCCGGCTCGGCAGGCCTCACAATCGAGACCTGCCTCGATGCCGTCGACGGTGTGTGGGGTGGCTGACCACATTCTCTGAGAGATTGGCAATTAATTTGCGTACTGAGGTGCATTCAGTTGGGTTGTACTCTAAATCGCCGTCACCCCGGTACCAAAAATACCCCTGCGGGGGCACGCAGATAAGCTATAGCCACCCGAAACTACCGGCATGTTTTACAAGTACAACCCCTTCGCCGCTGCCTATCCGTCCGACCGGGGACCGCGGGGCAAAATCTTCCTGCCGGTTATCGACTTCCGCACCTACGTCCGTGCGGGGCACATACTGCTGATGTTCCCACTCGGCCATCGCGTACTTCGTGCTCCTCGTCGTCTCGTTCTCAGTCGGCGGTGCACTTATCTGGACTCTCGTCGGACCGGTAATTTTGCTCAGTGTGCTGTTTGTTTCGCGATGGCTCGGCGATCTCGAAGCGCTAATGGCCGGGTTTGCTAACCAGACCCAGATCAGGCGCCCACCGTCGAGGCTTGAAGGCGTCAGCAATTTCCGATCGCAGGTGAAAGTGAGATTGGTTGGCCCCACGACCTGGACCGGCCTGATCTACCTGTTCGCCCAGTTCCCGCTCGGAATCGCGGCGTTTGTAGGCATCGTGACCACTGGCGCGGTGGTGCTCGCACTTATTTTCTCGCCGATCATTGCCCTCTACAGCAACGAACCGTTCCACATCATCAGTGAGATCGGCTGGACCTACACAATCAACTCGCCACAGGACGGTTTGCTTTTGACCCCCATAGGCCTTTTCGGACTCGTACTGGCATCCCACATGATTCTGGCAATCTCGTCACTTCATGGCTGGTGGGCGAAGCTAATGCTCGGGTCACGTTCAACCCGAATCGTTGCCCGACCGATACCGACACCCGAGGGAGACGGACCACCGAAGCCTTCGACGATCGCGGTACCTGGTGAGATCGGTACCAAGCCACCCATCGAACAACAGGAAAGCGAAAGCCCGACTGCGGAGCCCCCGGAAACGGAGGCTCCGAAACGGTTTAATCCGCCAGTTTCAGCACCCGTCGCGGCGATCCTGACCCCGGTCCCGAATCCATCGGAGC
>CAJWWK010000018.1 GCA_913048295.1 uncultured Dehalococcoidia bacterium | reverse complement strand
CGAAGGACGCACGCCAGCGGAGTTGAAGTCCGTGAGGCCCACCGGGACCCATCCACTCCCCTGTCATTTTGTGAACCAGGCAAGAGTACAGCGTGTTCAGGGGTTTTGAACGTAAATCAGACCAGTGAACGCCGGAGTTACCCATTTCCGGCAAATTGTCGATGTGTGATCTGCCAACGTCGATTCTGAATCTGCCTGGCTTGGCCGATATGATGTGATCATAGGGGTAACAGCCAGCCGTCCAGAGTCGTGCAAGCGCGCGTTCACAATGACAATGTGCGGTTGGAAAAAAGACACGAAAAAAACCCGGAAGCAACAGCAGTGCTACTTCCGGGGCTTACTTAGATCGGCGCTGTATTAGACAATCAGGGCTTCTTCGAGCCGTGACTGAAGCACGCTCTTCGGAACCGCTCCGACGATCTGTCCAACGGGAGCTCCGCCCCTGAAGATCAGCAGCGTGGGAATGCTGCGCACTCCGTACTTGGCTGATGTCTGGGGGTTGTTGTCGACGTTCAGTTTGGCGAACTTGACTTTACCGTCGTATTCAACGGCCAACTCTTCGACGACCGGGGCTATCATTTTGCAGGGCCCACACCATTCAGCCCAAAAGTCGACCAGAACCGGTAGGTCCGAGTCGATTACTTCTGTGTCGAATTCGGCGTCATTCACTTCCTGCGGTTTTGCCATTCCAATTCGCCCCTTTAGCGATTTTCCAAACAGAATCCAACTTTCGATAGTTGGCAGAGCGATCAGTCTTCCGGACTGTCACTCGATACATTAGATACAGTTTGCTGGCATATGGATGCAGCGTAACTGGTGAATTCCCCGGCTTAATCGGCCGCGGCGCCCGCTTCCTGTTCAACCGGTGCCGTTTCCAGTGTAACCCGCGCAAAGCCCAGGCCCGGCATTAGTGGCGCCCAATCGGGGGCTTCAAGTTCATGCATTCTGGTTGCAAGTTCGCCAAACAGCGTCGTTGACCCGACAAGCCCCGGCTGGGGAGATTCATATACCGCCGTGCCGCACGCCAGTACGTGCCCATCCTCGGTTTTGACCTGGATGAGATCACCTTCTCTGAGCCCGGTCGCCTTCGCGTCGTCCGGGTGTATTTGCACCAGCTGTTCTCGATCAATGTAGTTCATTTCGCCGGGTTTTCGTACCTTCACATCACGTGCGGGCTGATTCAGGACACGCCCGGGCGCAAAGGTCAGAGCGGAGGTGCCTATCGACTCTGCCAGCTCGTCGTAACTGAGCTGGACTACGGTCACTTTCTGCGTGGAATCTGCATAAAGGAGCGGGGTACCAACGACGCTCGAAGAATCGACCGGCCACTGGATGCCGCCGGACTGAAGAACTTCGTGGGAAAGTTCGCGGTAGTTCGAAATGTTGCCAGCGATCTCGGCGAACACGTCTGAAGACGACCCGTGTGCAAAATCGGTGCTGCCCATCGCCCTGGCGATTCGAGCGATAGTTTCCCAGCCTGTGAGTTCTTCGTGCCGTGGTTCGGCCGTTACCCGCAGTAGCTGAACTCTCCGTTCAACATTGGTAACTGTGGACGATTGTTCGGCGTAGGTCGCAGCAGGGAGCACTACGTCGGCTTGCGCGGTGATTTCCGAGTCGAACACTGCGGAAACGACAAGGAAATCGAGATTCCCCAGTGCTATGGGGAGACCTTCGAGTGCAGGTGCGTAGCCGGAAACGCCGTCGGCCATTACCAGGGCGGCCTTGATATCGCCGCGTGACATCGCCGGAATCATGTCGATTATGCCCAGCCCGTTTTCACCCGGTGTGGCTCCCATGTCGCGGGCACCTAGCGTGTTTGCGCCCTGGTAAAGCGGATAGATTCCCCCGAACGCCCTGCCGATGTTCCCGGTGATCGCCGAGAGATCGACTGCGGCATCGACCAACTTTTCAGCGGCGCTATCGTCGAGCCCGTTGGCCCCGAGCAAAATAGCCCCGGCATCGCTTGTTGCAAAAATTCTGGCCGCCCGGCGAATCTGCGACTCTTCGATTCCGGTATCACGGGAAACCTTTGCCAGATCGAACGCCCAGAGCGACTGCTTCAGTGCTTCGCCCTGTTCTATTCGCGTTGCTACAAACTCTTTGTCCTCAAGCGCTTCATCAAAAATGGTCCGGCCAATACCCGCTATGAGAAGAGCTTCCGAACCCGGTCGGGGGCGGAGCCATTCGACGGCGTAGCGGGTCAACTCGGTTTCACGCGAGTCGATCACGATCATTTTTGCGCCTTCACGAACCGCCTTCTTGGCAGCCACCGCAAGGACGTTCTGTTCTTCAGTTGGGTTGCCGGCCACTACCAGCAGGCACTTCGCATCTTCGAGGTCCCAGATCGGATTCGTGGCGGCACCTGCACCGAGTCGAACTTCCAATTGCGATAGCAGTGCATGGTCCGAGTTCAGAGCGGAATCTATATTTGTCGTGTTGAGTACGGTCCGGGCGAATTTTGCAGCGCTGTATTGATCTTCATTAGAACCCCGTGGCGATGTGATGATTGCGACTTCACCTGGTGTTCGCCCGGCAAGACCCTGCTTGATCCGCTCCAGTGCCTCATCCCATGTCGCCTTGCGCAGTATTCCGTCTTCACGGATGTACGGTCGCTTCAACCTCGAACCATCGTTCGTGTAGTCGTACCCGAACTTGCCGGTCATGCACGCCTGGCCGTTGTTTGCAGCCCCGGCGAGATCGCCTTTGAAGCGGACCACTTTACCGAACTTGTTGACCTCGGCCACCATCTGACAGCCGACCGGGCAGTTCGTGCAGATTGTCGTGACCTCGGATACCGCCTTTTCCCACTTGTATGAACGTTCGGTCAGGGCTCCGGTCGGGCAAACGTCTACGCATGCGCCGCAGAATTCACAGCCCGATTCAAGCAGCGAAGTGCCATGTGCGGTGCCGACCAGCGTTACTCCTGATCGCGAGGTGAGTGTCAGAGCAGTATCGAACCTGACCTCGTCGCAAACGCGGACACAGCGCGAGCAGACGATGCAGAGGTTGTAATCCCGATCGTAGAACGGATCGTCGGCATGAATCGGAAGGTCGCGCCTGTGATAGTTGAGTGGTGTGCGCAGATCGAGTTCGACCATCCGCACGGTGTCTTTCAGCTCGCAGCGCTCGTTCTTGGGGCAGATCGTGCACCGGTCGGTGACCGTCACGTGGCGCTGGCAGATGTCCTGCGGTCCGCAAAGTTCGATCCGGTGGCAGGTCAGGCACCCATGCGGATGTTCGGTCATCAGAAGCTCGATGACATCTTTGCGAAGCTCCTGGACCTCAGGGGTGTTCGTCATGACCACCGCATCGGGCATCGGGGGTGTGGTGCAGGAGGCGACCGTCATCTTGCGGCCGTTGACTTCGACCTCGACCATGCATGTCCGACACGTGCCCTCTGGCTTCATTTTCGGGTAGTAGCACAGGTAGGGAATGTAGATTTCCTGATCGAGCGCCGCCTGCAGAATCGTATGGCCCGGTTGTGCGACAACGTCGCGGCCATCGATCGTGAAGGTAATTCCATCGGCCATGCAGAAATCTCCGAGCGCTAAGACTTGGTGGGCTTTGAGGGGCTAAGGACGCGTGCGGCTGGGTAGGATCATCGTGCCGTCACCAAAGACTCCTACCAGTTCGAGTTCTCCGTCGAGAGATGATTTGATTTCGTCGCCAAAATACTTCATTGCAGAAAGGATGGGGTTGTAGCCGAGTTGACCATGACCGCAGAGCGATCCGGCCTTCATACTGCTGCCCACCCGCTGGAGCAGAGCGAGGTCTGAAGATTTCGCCTTGTTCTGACACATACGGTCGAGGATTTCGAGCATATGGGTGTTTCCGAGTCGGCACGGGAAACACTTACCGCACGACTCGAACTGGTTGAACGCAATAAGCGTCCTGAGCAGATCGACAATGTTCGTCGTCTCATTGCCCACGATTATCCCGCCGGAACCAATCGATGCGCCCGCTGCGGTCATCGCGTCGAAGTCGATTATCGTGTCGAATGCTTCTTCACCGAGCAGACCGTTGAGCGGACCCCCTGCCTGAAGAACCTTGATCTGCTCGCCTTCCGACACGCCACCTCCGACTTTTTCGAGCACGTCCCGGATGGTCATTCCCATTGGAATTTCGTACATGCCGGGATATTTTATGTGCCCCGAGAGACAGACTATTGCAGTGCCGGATGTTGTTTCTGTACCGATCCCTTTGAACCACTCGGAACCGTTTCGCACGATCTCCGGGACGTATGCGAGTGTCTTGACATTGTTGATGTTCGTCGGTTTCTTCCACAGGCCTTCTGCAGCCGGGAAGGGCGGCTTAAACCGGGGGGTGGCTCGCTTTCCTTCGATGGCTTCCATCAAGGCGGTCTCTTCACCTGCAACGTAGGAATCACCGGTGAGAGAGACTTCCATTTCGAAAGAGAATTCGGTCCCCAGGATGTTCTTGCCGAGTAGCCCGGCTTCGTAAGTCTGGTCGATGGCCTTGCGGGCCGCGTCAATCGACATTTCATGGCCCTGGCGAATAAAGATAAAGCCGTGGGATGAACGTGTGGCGTAGCCGTTGATGATCAAGCCTTCGACAAGTGTGTGCGGATCACTTTCGATAATCCCCTTGTCGTTGAAAGCCCCGGGGTCGCCTTCTTCGGCGTTGCAGAGCACGTATTTGACCGGTGCGTCTGATGGCGCAAGGAAGCTCCACTTCAGGCCAGCGGGAAAAGCTGCGCCGCCCCGGCCACGCAATCCGGCTGCTTTTATCTCATCAACGATCTGTTCGGGCGTCATTTCGGTCAACGCACGGTTCAACGCCGTGTAGCCGTCGTTAGCCACGTACTGAAGCAGGTCGTGGGGGTCGATCTCGCCGAAGTTCCGGGTAGCAATCCGTTCCTGCAGAGCGAACATCGGCAGGCTTTCGAGAACGGGCAGCTTTCCAACGCCCGTCTCGCCTGAAGCTGCGCCATCGCTAACTGAATACGCGAATGCGCGGTCCAGCAGCGGCTCGCCGTTCTTCACATGCTGTTCAACTATTGAAATTGCTTCTTCAGGCTCGACGTTTCCGTAGTAGATGCGCGTGCCATCCGGCATTAGCACATCCACCTGTGGTTCCATGTACATAAGTCCGAGTGCGCCCACCATGGAAACGCTGGCGTTCACACCCGATGATTCCACCGCGTGATTGAAGGCGTCGAAAACCCTGTCGGCACCAACCGCCAGGCCCGATGTACCGCCGCCGACCCGAATCCACGCGCTCTGGCCCGCGGTCAACTCTTCCCAGCGTGCTGCGGCGCGAGATTGAAGATCTTCGAACGGTGTTGGCATCGGAATCTTTGTTACTCGTTGTTTGGTCTGGCGATCTGGCGACTAGCCGTCGAGCCCTCGTAATTCACGCGCGACCTGCGCTGCGGATTCTGGCGTCTGCTTTCCGATCGGGTGATGATCGATCGCGATAACCGGGCCCTGTGCGCAAGCACCCAGGCAGGTGTTGTATTTCAGAGTCACCTTGCCATCGGCGCTCTCACCTTCTTCTTCTATTTCAAGCGCCAAATGCACGGCATTGAGCACTTCTTGAGCGCCAAGGAGGTGGCAGGATGGGCCCCAGCAAACGTCGAGAGTCTTTTCTCCGGGTGGGGTAAACCTGAAATTGGTGTAGAAAGAAGCGACGCTCCACACTTCGTTGATAGTCGATCCGCTAAATGTCGCGGTTTCCCTGATGGCTTCGTCAGGAATGTAATGGAGTGAATCCTGTACGGCGAGGAGAGAGGAGAGAACGGTGATTGTGGGTTGTCGTTGAGAGCTCAGGACCTGTCTGATCTGCTCACGCACCTTAGAACCCTGCTTCGTGTCAGCAGTTGTCAACGGAACCTCAAAATAGGTGGATTTTTGACTTCGAAAATCGATTCACAATCCTAGCAGAGCCCAATAGGCCACACAACGCACACGCAGCGGATTAAAGCCGGTTAGAAAAGGCGGTATTTTTTATAGGCTTCCTGAGGGTCCATGCCATCCAGGATCATTGTTCTCAGTTCGTTCTCTGTCGACATTATTTCTTCGGTTCTGTCCAGGACCTCTTCGATCAGTGATTCAGGGATTACGACTACACCGTCGATATCGGCCAGAATCCAGTCTCCGGTGGATATCTGGACCTCACCGATTGTGATTGGTTCCCCTGTCGACTCGACCCCCCATATGCCCACCACATCGCGGGGGGTGTAGTAACGGAAGTACATAGGCCATCCGAGTTTTCTTATGAACGCCGCATCGCGCGTGCCGCCGTCTACGACGAAGCCGAGGACGCCCCGGTGCTTGAGCGTTTCAGCCGAAAGTTCGCCCATGTGGGCAATGGTCGAATCGTTTGGCTGACACACGAGGACCTTTCCCGAGGGTGCCTTGCTGAGTAGCCCGGTCCAGCCCAACAGCGACGCATCGTTCGAGATCGACTTATCGATGCGTCCACTACAGGTCCAGACAGGACCCGCAAGTGTCTGTGTGTCATCGAGTGGCCGAATCTCGTGCGGCAACGCGCAGTCGGGATTTCCCAACCCCCGCATGACATCGAAAATGGCGCCGGTGTAGCACTTCGAAAGCCGCTGTGTGAAGTTGTTGTCCAATGCGCTTACCTGTGAGTTGTGGTCTGAACACGATGTGACGCCTAGAATACGGCGGCCGGTCGCATTTTGACTATTGGAGACCGATGCGGCCCATGATTATCACTTACGAAACTGAGGTCCGATTTGAAGATTACGTCAATCGAAACGGTTCACCTTGCTGAGTTCCCGGCGGTTATCTGGGTGCAGGTCAAGACTGATTCGGGGCATGTGGGGCTGGGCGAGACTTTTTTCGGACCCCGGGCCGTGGCCGGTTGTGTGCACGAGATGTTCGCCCCGATGCTTATCGGGAAAGATCCGCTCGCGATCGAGCGCCACTGGCGCGACATGTTCGACATGGCGAACGCATTTGGCTATGCCGGCGCCGAAGCCCGGGCGATCTCGGCGATCGATATCGCTCTCTGGGATATCTCCGGCCAGGTCGCGGGGCAGCCGATCTACAACCTGCTCGGTGGAGCCTGCCGTGACCGCGTTCGCACGTACAACACGACCGGTCAGTACGGTGCGAACCGCGACATGGAGATGGCGGTACTAGATGCCGGAACGCTTGCGAAGAGCCTGCTCGATGAGGGGATTACCGCGATGAAGTGGGCATTTACTGACCAGTTCGCCGATATCAACCGCGGGACCCACATTTCGAGGGAAGACCTGAAACTTCTTATCAAACCGGTTGAAGACATTCGGGCGGCAGTCGGCGACCGGATCGAGGTCGCAAATGATGGCCACGGAAGGTGGAATCTGAATTCAGCGATCAAGATCGGCAAGGCGATGGATCACCTCGATATGATGTGGCAGGAAGAGCTAATCCAGCCGACCAACGTTGAGAGCCACCTGCGGCTGGCCGACGAGATCGAAGCGCCAGTGTGCGTCTCAGAGCGGCTCATCACCAAGTACCAGTTTCGGGAATATCTCAGGGCGGGAGCTGCCGAGGTGGTGATGCCCGACTTGATCTGGACCGGGGGGATCACCGAGACCAAGAAGATCTGCACGATGGCTGAAGCCGAGCAAAGACCGGTGGCACCGCACGATATGACCGGCCCCGTGAACGTGTTCGCGTGTGCACACATTTCGATGAACGCACCGAATGTATTTCTGATGGAGACCTGCCGGGCTTTCTACGGCAAGGGCGGCTGGTACCAAAAAGTCTTAGAGACCGATATTCAGGTCGTTGACGGATTTCTACTTGCACCGCAGGGACCCGGGCTGGGTACGCGTTTGCGGCGAGACGTATTTGATCGTTCAGACCTGACCGTCGAGGTGACCGATGAGCCGGGCCAGCACTTCCACTGGGGAGGCCATGAGTCACCGGTATTTGAGGTGGTTGGAGCCCATGGCGAACGAGAGGTCCGGATGCGCGATTCATGGAGCGGTGCAGATCCCGATATGGTGTCTGATTCGAGTGGGTAATCGTATGAACGGCGGCAGCACGAAGTTATCGGGAGAAATACGTTGAACAGGTTCACGGTCTCTGCAGATATTCCAGCATCGCCACAGAGCGTCTACGACGCATGGCTCGACGGCGAATCGGCATGCCGAAATGACGGGCGCTCCGGCTACGGCGTCGAGCCAGGTAGGCGGAGAGTTCACCGCTCATGGCGATTACATCTCGGGTATCAACCTGGAACTGGTAGACGGCGAGAGAGTACTGCAGACCTGGCGCACAATCCAGTTCGAAGATTCCGACCGGGATTCGTTAATCGAGGTGACATTCGAGGTTTCTTCGACCGGCACGCTCGTCACGCTTCGTCACTGGAACATCCCGCCAGATCAGGCCGAAGGTTATGAGTCGGGATGGCCCAACTTCTATTTCGCCCCGATGCAGGATTATTTTTCGGATTTCAACGAGGAGTAGCCATTCCAGCTGCCCTGCGGACTGAAATTCGTTTGAGGTGTGACCCACCCCCTGAACCCCTTCCCTGGCAGGTGCTGCGGATCACAGCTCGGGGGACCTGGCGTTTGCCGCCGCTTCCATATCGAGGGTTCGATCGCGGGGTTGAGTCGGTGACATCACGATTTCTTCAATCACGGTCCGGCCCGGCAGCGTGGCGCACAACAAAATGGCCTGAGCAACGTCTTCGGGCATCATCATCGTGGCGCGGGCTGCAGCGTCGGGATTGAGTGGGCGGTTGTTAAGGATTGGCGTGTCGACTTCGGCCGGCAAAATCGTGGTCGCACGTATTCCCTTGTTTTTTAGCTCGGCACTGATTCCACGCATCAGGTTGTACGAAGCCGCTTTCGCTGCGCTGTAAGAGGCGCCGCCGAGAAGCCCCGGCGTGAGTGCGGCGTACGAGGATGTTGTGATGATGGTCCCACTGCCACGTTCGATCATCGAGTTGACCACCGATTGCGTGAGACGGTACACACCTTCGACGTTTACTCGGAAGACGCTCTGCCATTCTTCCGCACTGACGTACCGAATGGAGCGGGCGTGGGAGCTGTGGCCAGCGTTGTTGACAAGGATGTCGACGCGGCCGAACTCGTCGAGCGTCCAGGTCCCGAGCGCCGCCGCAGCATCGCCGTCCTCGAGGTCGATCGAGCGCGCTACCGCGGTACCGCCGTCGGACTCAATCAACTGCACGACCTCGTTCAGGGGTTCGATGCGGCGGCCGGCCAGCACCAGGCTGGCGCCCTCGTTGGCAAACATCAATGCGGCTTCACGTCCGATACCGGTTCCCGCCCCGGTAATAATTGCGATCTGACCGTCCAAAAGTCCCATTTTTAAAATCCCGTGTTAGATGTTTCAATCGCCGTACCGGTCCTGGCGGAATTTTACCGCCAATTCGCCCAGCCCTGTTTTTCGTCGTCCAGAATCATTGTCGCCAGTTCGCGGCCCATTCTTATGCTGTAGTTGGTACCGCGATCTTCCGGGTAAACCTGCGTCGTGTTGGCGAGATACAGCCGCTTGATGGGCGTCCTGTGATCCGGGATGACCTTCGAATAGTTCGTTCCGATGATCGGCTGCGCTGCACTCACCGAGTTGTAGTGAACGGCCTTGATCCAGGAGCGGTCGAACTCAGGATTAAATTTTGTCAGGTGCGGTAGATACAGGTCGAGAAGCTCGTCTTTCGACATCTTGAATAGCGCGTCTGTCCGGTCAAGATAGTTCGTTATATAAAGTACGTTGTTGCCGCCGTACCACTCTTTCGGCAGCATGTTCGTGTGTTCGATCAAACCCAGGAACGGTACCTCTGAGTCGGCGATGTTCATCCAGTAAATGTTCGTCAGCGGGCGTGACAGTTCGAGAATCACCACGACGGCCGCCAGGTAGTGAACACCTGTCAGACGACTACGGTATTCTTCTGGCAGTTCGACCAAGTCCGGGAATGAGAATGACGGGACGGTCGAGAGTACGCAATCGAACCCATCGCGACGTTCGTCGCTTCCCTCGGGCCGGACCGTCAGCGCACAGGCTACGCCGTCGGTCACCTCGATCTTCACGACCGGGGCAGAGAGTTGAATTTCACCGCCCTGTGATTCGATGGTACTTCTGAGCCGATCGAAGACGGTATCAAAGCTACCGGTGGGGTATCCGAGCATTTCGCGCCCGCGAATGCCCTGTCGAGAGGCGAATCGAGTTTGTATTTTCGACCAGAACCACGGCATGCCGATCTGGTCGTAGTAATCACCGAACTTGCCTTTGAGGAGCGGAGCCCAGACCTTTTCGTAGGCCATGCCCCCAAGCTTCTCCCTGAGCCAGGAGTCGGCAGTCTGGTCTTCGAGCCCCCGCCAGTCCTTGATGCGTTTTACCCGAAGCGCGAAAAGCCCGAGTTTTATACGATCTATGATCGGAATGGCGCCTAGACGCAGGAGATCGAGCGGGGTGGTCGTCTTGTACACCTTGCCCGAAGTGTAAGTGCCGACCCGCGACGGGTACCACTCCATTGCGTCGCTTATGCGAAGGTCCGCCATGAGCTGGAGAATGGCGCTGTCATTGGTAAACAGGTGGTGATACCCACGTTCGAGAGGTCCGCCGCCAACCGGGATTGTGGAAGCCTGACCGCCGATGAACGGGGCGGACTCGTAGACTACGACCCTGTGACCCTGGGACGAAAGATCGTAGGCGGCAGAGAGGCCGGCTGCCCCCGCGCCGATAATCCCGATCTTCATGATGTCGATTCTTCTCCAGTAACAGGTTGATCGGACTCTTTTACACCGCGCATCAATCCACGGAGCGAACGGCCGTCGACTATCAAAATCACGGCTCCCAGCACTGTGGGTGGTACCCACAAGATAACGTGTACTGTCACGGCGTATGTACCGGCGAGGCCCGACTCGACTCCAAGCGCTACCAGGGCCAGAGCGCCGAACACGTCGAACGGCCCCCAGCCTCCCGCGGTTGAGGGGACGACGCCGGCCAAATTTGCCGCAGAGGTGAATACGAGGATCACCGCTATGAATTCAAGTTGACTATCGAAAATCGGGCGGAGGTCGAAGCCCAGGGCTATCAGGTAGTACATCGCTGCCTCTGCAGCCCAGATGGGGACTGACCAGAGGAATACTTTGAGCATATCTGATGGTGAACTCAGGACTGTGAGTCCTTCCATAAGCCCTTCGAGCAACCGGTCGGCCACTCCAAGGAGGCGGTCACGAAGCCCCCGCTCGATCATAAACATGCTGCGGTCGAGCCATCGTATGACGGTCTCGCGGCTGGCCGTCGAAACGACGGCAACGAATCCCAGCACCGCGATGAACGGCAGCAGGGCGAAGAGTGCCAGGACTACTGCCCCGCCCGGTACGCTCGAAGAGATATCCCCCACAGCCCGGTCGACACCGACTGTCCCCATCAGTCCGGCGGCTGCCAGGAGGAACAGCAGGGCCACCACATCGGTCGCGCGCTCGACCGCTACTGTGCCCAGCGCCGCAGAGACGGAACACTTTTCGCGAAGGCTCAGGTAGTACGACCGGACGACCTCGCCGATCCTCAACGGGATCAGGTTGTTTGCCATATAGCCGACAACCACAACGGTATAGATGCTTCGCTCCGGCTTCCCGATCAGCGGCCGCAGTAGAAACTTCCATCGGCCTGTACGAAACCCGACGGCCAGGAAGTAGAAGAACAGCGAGGGTGCAACGAACGTGTAGTTGGCTCCGCTGAGTACATCGCCTATCGTGTCGAAATCGACAAACACAACGACGAACACAGCAAGAAATACCGCGCTGCCAATTGCGCCCAGCCAAAATGCCTTGTTCCCGAAGATCATGAAATGCCGATGTTGTCCCTGAATCTACCGGCTCGAAGCGGCCGCAATAACCAGTCTGCTACTTCGCGTGCATCAGGGGTATCTGATCAGAGTAGTAAACGAATGAATCGATCGTGCCAAGCGGGTTCGAAAGCTTCCTGTACAGGAAGTAGTCTATCGACCCCTTCCAGCGGTTCCGGTCTATCAGTGTTTCAAAGAACGTTTCCGGTGTTAATTCCCGATAGAGCTCGGGGAACCACCAGCGGTGCACCAGCCTTCTACCATCGGAAAAACCATCGGGCAGCTTGGTGACGGTTTTTACATTGTTGTTCGCATTGACCACCGCGATCAGCCGGTCGTCGCCGACTTCGACTTCGTCTTCTTGATGGTCCGCAAATGCCACCTGCGTGTAGCGTCGCAGGTACCACTGCCATGGCCACGAAAAGGCGTCCCGGATATCGATTGCGATCTTAATTTTGGACCGGTCGCCAGTCAACCGTGCGGTTTGCTCGATCTCGTCTGCCAGCCTGTGCAAATCAGGGGACGTCTGGGTGTAGACGAGCATTTCGCGCGGAACGTCTCCATTCTGGTAACTGGCGATCCACCCGGCCCTGAAAGTGAGCCCGAACAGCAAGACTGCGGTGACGAGGCCGACGATACCGAGGGCCTGCGAGCGACCGATCCTGCTGAAAAGAACCTGAAGGCCCAGTAAGAGCAGTCCCAGACCGGCGAGAATCGCCCAGGTGGAAGCGAACTGGCGACCGCCAGTTCCGAGGTCATGGAACACGATTTTCCACAACAGCAAATAAAATATCGGCACCCCGACAAGGGCGAAGGCCGCCCTGCGCCGAATCGCATTGGACCAGTTGATCGACATCACGATGTCATTGAGCGTCTTTGCGGCGAGGATGATCGCGGGCAGCGAGACGTTCACAAGCAGCCACGGCATTTTTTCGCCGGCCTGTGTGTAGGCGATGAACGTGCCAATTGTCCAGAAAATCAAAAACCTGTTGATT
This sequence comes from uncultured Dehalococcoidia bacterium, assembly GCA_913048295.1. Classification (GTDB taxonomy): domain Bacteria; phylum Chloroflexota; class Dehalococcoidia; order Lucifugimonadales; family Lucifugimonadaceae; genus Lucifugimonas. The sequence goes on along the minus strand of CAJWWK010000018.1, from coordinate 25,516 downwards.
TTCGATGTTCTGAGAACAAACGGGATCGCGATGGCCGATCCGTAAACAACCAGCAGTGCCAGTTTGCCAACGATTGTCGAAACGTCCTGTTCGGTCCCCTGAACGATTCCACGTTCGAAACTGAGATCACCGTTTGCCAGGATCGCCATACCCGCGGCAATCAGCAGAATCAGCACCCACGGGCGGAAACCTGACTTGAACCCGTAGTAGATCGCTGCCGCACCGCCAATCGCAAATGGCAGAAATTCGTAGATCGCGCTCAGCGTGAAGTAGTAATACCAGGGTTGATTTCCCCGCGCTACATCCTGCTGTGCGAGCCAGTAGCCAAGCGATTGCCAGGAACCGCTTCCCACGCCGACGGGATTAGAGCCGAAGCTGGCGAACAGCATTATGAAAACGGCGGTGAATATGGCCCATGCTCCGAGAAACACGCGGCGCTTCCAGTACCAACCGAGCAAGAGCGAGGCGGCAAGTAGTGCAGCGCTTATTCCAATGGCTATGGGCCATCCCGCGCCATTGGGACTGCCGGTTGGCACACCGGGCAAACCATCTTCGGCAGCGAGGGTTACGCCGAGTGTGCTTTGAAATATGGCCGCCCCGGCAGCGAGTAACGGAAGGACTAACGTTCCAAGCAGGACCAGGAAAGATGCTGTCGGACTGAACTCGCTCAGGGTCCGCCGCGCGTACAGCCAGTCACGGATCTCTCGCCAGACCTGGGTACCGAGATAGGCCATTAGCAATGCTACGACAATGTACATGGTCTCTTTTGTCGTAAAGCCAATCGCTACAAGCCCCGCACCGATGTACAACCAGCGGTGTTTTCGCTCGTCTATGTAGCGCCACATCACCCCGACAAGTGCGAGTGCGAATACTGCCATGAATATGTCGTTACGGGCGAATCGGCTGAAGTAGAGCATTGATGGCGAGAACGCGAGCATCAACGCCGCGAGCAGGGCTCCGACCTGCCCAATGCGGGGCCTGAGGAGCAGAGGCACAAGTACAAGGCCGGTTCCGAACACCGCCATCGCAAGCCTTAACGAAAAATCGCTATCGCCGACCAGAAAGAACGCGGTCGCTATCGAATAGAACTGGAACATTCCGTGCATCAACGGGTTATGGTCGTAACCGTTGCCAATGAACAGTTGGTAGGCGAAATACCCGTGCAGGCTCTCATCGTGATGAACGGCCCGACCGCCGAGATCGTAGAGCCGCATCGCCAGTGCAATTAGCACTAAGCCCGCGTAGATCGACCATTCGGCACGAAACGGAATTTTGAGGCCGATATTTGCCGGCGCGCGGGCTGTCCTTGCCTGCTCGGCGGAAATAGCGGGAGGGACATTTTCTGCCGCCTCTCCAGTTGTCCAAAGCCCGCCAACCCATCGACCGGCGGGTGATTGGGCCTGTTCTGCTGGTGTGTTTTCTGTCGTCAACTGCTATCGATTGATACTGAACACGGTAAATTCGCCGTGCTCGATTATTCGGTCACCAAGCGTATCGAACAATGTCATGTCGATGTTGCCGTAGGTTGTTATTTCCCGTGGCCCGACGACTACCATTGTCAGTGAATATTTGTCGATCAACCCACGCAATTCATTTTCATCATCAGTTGTGTAGATGGTCTCTACATCGCCTTGCCGGTCGACAAAAGAATCGTCGATCCCATGCCACTGCCGCTCATGACCTAGCCAGCCGAGAATCGTGGGAACGCCAGATGAACCGGCAATTCTCCCGTAATCGGTGTAGCTGCCTCCACGTTCTGCAACTGCCTCAACCAGGACGTCATCCACGTCGGCCATTTCGCGAATTTGCTCGATCACGTCCTTCTCCTCCTGGTTCCGGGGTTCGAGAAAACTCAGGCCATCAAGATTGGGTCCCAGCCCCGAATCGAGCGTTTTGGAGACCGCCGATGCGACAGGAAAATAAAACGAACTTATTGCTACTACGGCAAGGACCGCGATTCCGGTTCTGCTAATCCACATCGATCGACCTGTGAGCACCGGGTGATATCGCCACCAGACGTACGCGCCGTAACCACCCACAATCGACAATACTATCCAGGCCTGGTAGTAGAACTTGAAGACGGTATTCATGCGATTGCCAAACAGGTCGTGCACGAAAAACAGCTCGGCGGCGAACAGGAGATACAAGGCCAGCGTTCCGAGGAGCAGTACATAGTGCGCCCCATCGTCAGCACCGCGGCGCGCCCTTGTAAGCGTTACCGCTATCAGCACAACTGATATCAAGCCAAGCAGCCCCGTAACGGGCAATCGAGATATGACGTCGGAAGGGCGGGCGTTGTTGTTGAACGCGAGGTGTGTGGCTGCCCATGCGAGCCAGGGCACGACAATAAGCGCAAGGCCAGTAATCCAAGCAGGAAGCCAGATTAGCATTCTTTCCGCGCGACTCGCATTGTTCTTGCCTCGCAGCCGTTCAAACATGGCGGTGGTGTATTTCTTCGAAACGGCTACGGAGATTGGTGCTACCACAATCAATAAAATGAGCCATACAGAGATGAAGTGAATCGGTCGCGAGCCGTACTTGACCGGCGCGATCGGCGGCCACTGGACCTGACTTTCGGCCGTTCCAAAATAAAACGGCGAATAGATCAGAATTCCGGCGATCCACAAAATACCCAGTGGTAAAGCTGCCATTATTAGCGATCTGAGCCCAGGCTCGCGAACTAATATCCAGCCTGCCACTACAAGTCCGGTCGATAACAACACGAGTAGTCCGATGTCCCAGAAGTTGATGAATCCGGACGCCCCGATGACGATTGCAGCGATCAGCGCTGCCGGAGCGTTTCTTCTCAGGGCACCGAACGAAATAGATCGATTTGCGATAAACAAAGCGGTTAACACGGTGATGCCGGTCAGCAGGAAGGGAATCGACATCACGTGCGGGTGAAAATCACCAAGCAGGAAGCTGAAGAAAGGATATTCGTGGATCGTGGGGTCGAGTTCGATGACCTTGCCGCTGAGTGATTCCCCGGGTTCCCCGTACGTGTTGATGATCCGGGAACTATCCCACCACCACCATCCACTGCCCGACTCCAAAATATCAGGTCGCCATGCAACGATCTGAGCGACTCTGTCGTAGTCGGTTCCCTTGTACCAGTTGAGAAGCCAGTCGGGTGCGACTCGAGTGATGTCGAGCAATGTCCACAGTCCCGACAAGTTGGATACCAGCATCAGTAGTAACGTTGATACTCCACCTGCCAGCAAAGCAACTTTTTTGCTGGCACCGTCGCGCCACACCAGGGTTGTGACCAGTGCGGCTGCCACTGACGCAGCCATCCCCGCGACCAGAGCCAGCCCGACATTAAACGCAACCGCGGGGCCGGTACCTGCCATTGCGCTGACTCCGCCGTACATCCAGTAACCGAAGTAGTAATAGGCGACCGGCTCGCCGGCCAGCCACAGGTCTTGAGGCGGGGCGTATTGAGCGCCGGTGACCGCGGTCAGCATCATCAGGTCCATTGGCTTTTCAGTCGCATCTGCCGCCGGATCAAACGTCCGCAGGGACAGGAACATCAAAAAAAACAGCAGGAATATCAGCTCGATTGTGACGATGATCCGCCATCGTCGAACGAACGTCTTACGGAGGCTTTGCAAGTCCGATCGCATCATCCAGGCGCTGCCAACGCCAAACAGTATGAGAAACACCCACCAGGTGAGGGGTTCGTTGGGAACCAGCCGCGTGTAAGAGGCGAGCCATACTGACGTGCCGACGAGCAGCATGCCGACCGGTCTTGAAATAGCCCACCCCCGATCGGCAAGCACCGGGAATGCACGCGCCACGAGCGGAAACGCAGCAAGCCCGATCAGTTCGACCGTTAGGAGTGTTGCGAATGCTTGCAGCATGGTTGGTTAGTACGGTTGCGGCCGGTCGCAAATGGTTGGCTACGGGTAATCACTTTGCGGGGTCGGGGAGGAGGGCCTCGGCAAACGCTTCGGCATCAAAGGCCGACATATCAGACGCCTTCTCGCCCGTGCCGATGAACCATATAGGTAAACCCAACTCCCCCGCGATCGCTAAGGCCACGCCACCCTTTGCCGTGCCGTCCAGCTTGGTGAGGAACACACCGTTGCACTGTACCGATTCTATAAACGACTTTGCCTGCATCAGACCGTTTTGGCCCGTAGTGCCGTCAATCACCAATAGAACTCGCTCGGTGAACCAATCGCTGTTTTTTTCGACAATGCCGCGCACCTTTCGGAGTTCCTCCATCAGGTTGTGTGTGGTGTGCATGCGACCGGCGGTATCGATGATTAGCAGATCGACCCCACGGGCTCGCGCTGCATTGATCGCATCGAACGTGACGGCCCCAGGATCGCTACCGGCCTGCTGCGTAATGACCGGCACGCCCAGTCTGTCGCCCCATATCTTGATTTGCTCTATAGCCCCGGCCCGAAAAGTGTCGGCGGCGGCAAGCATAACGTTCTGGCCTTCGTCGGTGGCGACCTGCACCAACTTGGCGATAGAAGTGGTTTTGCCCGCGCCGTTTACGCCAACCACGAGCAGTGCCACCGGTTTATCGGGGGGGAACGGGTCGACGTCAGACGAGTCGGTCAGCATTTCGGCAATCTCCGACCGCATTCGCACCCTGACCTGGTCAGGTTCCGTCAGCGATTCGTCGTCGACGATCTCGCGGAGCCGGTCGATCAGCCGCATCGTGGTGTTGATGCCGACATCCGACACGACCAGTGCCTCTTCGAGTTCGTCCCAGAAATCGACGTCAATGTCAGAACGACTGAAAAGGCCTGAAAGCCGACTCCGCCACGCCGAACCGGTCTTTGCCGCACTGGCTGCAGTCCGCTCTTTCTTTTTGAATACTCCGAACAGTTTCTGTCCCTCAGTTTTCCGTTGGTGAAATGGGCTCTGTTTTCGGTTCTAGCAGGTTAAGTGCTTTTCGGGCAGCTTCGCGCTCGGCGTCGAGTTTTCTTGGACCCGAACCGGACGCTACCGGTGTCGAGCCGATAACCACTTCCATTTTGAATACGTTGTCGTTCGGCGGACCGGACTCAGATACAAGGCGATATTTTGGTGACTCTATCCGGTTAGCGTGCAAATATTCCTGCAACAGCGACTTGGGGTCCTTGCGTGTTTCTGAGCTGAGTGCGTCCACGACGTGATGTCCAAGCCACCGATTGACGAACGACCTCGCCTGTCGATAGCCACGGTCGACATAAACCGCCCCGACGACGGCCTCAAAGGCATCGGCGAGGTTCGAAGACCGGTCTGCCCCACCGGCGTTCGCTTCGCCTTTTCCCATGACCAGCCACTGGCCCAGGCCGATTGCCCGGGCGGCCAGCGTGAGCGTTTCCTTTCGCACAACGTGGGAATGGCGGATCGTCAGGTCACCTTCGGGCAGCTCGGGCGCTCCCGCGTACATTTGATCGGCGATGACCATTCCCACGATTGAATCGCCTAGAAACTCAAGGCGCTCGTTAGAGCCCGAATTCGAACTGGACTTCGGTGTAGCTAGGTGCTCGTTCAGGTACGACTGATGGGTGAGTGCGAGGGCGAGCACGTCCTTGTCGCGGAACTTAACGTGCAGTGCGGCTTCCGCCGAATCGAGTTGCTCAGGTCCTAACGGAGTTATCGGCAATTGCAGTTAATTTCCTGCATCTCGTGGCCAGGGCGGCTGCGGACGCTTCAGTTCGCCGAAATATTTTCTTCTACTCGCAATTCCCATGAAATCGTTGAATGCACCCATCGCTTCGTCTCCGGGGGGTGTGAACATCTTCAAGAATGCGGAAGTGCCGTCTTCGAAAACGAAGGTTGGTGTTCCAAATACGCCGCGCTCAAGGGCAGATTCGTGATCGATTCCGATTTGCTGTAGCGTTGCGGGATCATCCAGGACACTGGTAAATTCACCGACGTCGATTTCAGCTGCTTCGGCGACCGCGATCACGGCCTCGCGTGTTCTGATGTCTTCCCGTTCGACGTGCTTAATGTGGAGGATTTTCTCCATGTAGTCATTGTGTGCGTCCGTTCCCTGGGCACGTGCCGCAATCCCACCACGCAGAGCCCACAGGCCCCGGCTTGTGTAATCGGCACCCTGCTCCCAGGCTTTCCATTCATCGCCTTCTTTGGAGTTGATCTGTTCGAGCGCGAAACTGCGCCAGTTAATCTCCAGGCCGTCGCCGAGTTCTTCCTTCACCCTGGCCAGCCACATGCCAGCCTGTCTTACCCATGGTCAGGTGTAGTCGATAAAGATGTCAATCTTGATTGGCGTTTCTGTTCCCATGGGGTGTGATACTGCTTTCATGTGTTCGCTGGATAACGTTGAATTGAAGGCCGTTCAGATTTTAGCCCAAAATTACGGTTACGCTACATCGAATCTCACGGGCAATGAATCCAGATAATTTCATAGTATTTAACATTATCTTCAGAATCTTCTGGTTTCACGAATTTGCCGAACTTAGCACAACTTCTGTCAACCAAATCCCCGGTCGAGCACCAACAGATATTTAATCTGTGCAGGGAACTTTCGGAAACTATTGCGCAAGTTGAGAGCGTTTACGTTGTCGGCGGGGTGGTTCGCGACCTGATACTGGGCCGGGAACCGGTTGATGCAGACATATCGGTGGTAGGCGATGCTGGCGCGTTTTCGGGAGCGCTCGCCGGGCGACTCGGGGCGGCCCGCCCAACTGAATCGGAGTTTCTGACCTTCAAAATCACCCTGGGGAACACCAGTGAGGGCGCGACCAGTATCGACGTGGTCACCGCACGGGCAGAAACCTATCCTGAACCGGCGGCACTCCCGGACGTGGTCCCTTCGTCGATTAAAGATGATCTGGAACGACGCGATTTCACCGTCAATTCGATGGGTATTTCGCTATCGGATTCCGATTGGGGAAACCTGGTTGACCCAATGAACGGCCTTGGCGATATCATGCGCAAGCGAATCCGCGTTCTGCACGATGCGAGCTTTATCGACGACCCGACACGATTGTTCAGGGCTGTCCGATACGCGGTCCGACTTGATTTTTCGATTGACTCAACTACGAAAAGTCTTATCGACGATTCACTCGGGAAAGTCGATCGACTCAGTGGAGCCCGTCTGCGCAACGAGTTTGAGTTGATGCTTGGTGAACCGAAACGAGTCGAAATTCTTCATGAGGCGGAGGATCTCGGGCTGCTCGCCGCAATCAGTCCCGGCCTGCGGATTGGCTCGCGGTCGCTTGAGGTAATGGAATCTGGCGCTTCGACTCGATTTGAAGATCTGCTGGCGCTTTCGACTTTCGGGTTGACACAGGATGAAGCCGAACAGGTAGCGAAACGCTTCGATGGACCGGAAATGTGGACTAAAACTATCAGGGGAAACCCAGAACTCGCCGATCTTGTTGCGGTTTTAGACAGATCTGACATCCGGCGCAGCGAAGTCGCCGAAATACTGGATTCAGTACCGCTTCAATCGATACGGGCGTACATTGCTGCCGGGCCACCCTTGCCACGGCGCGATCGTATGATCGAATACATTGACAAAATCAGGTTCGAGAGGCCGGAAATTACCGGTGACGACCTGATCGCCGCGGGCATCGAGGAAGGACCTGTTATCGGTCAGCTAATCGATATCGTGCGACGCGCGCGGCTTGATGGCCAGGTGAAGACCAAACAGGAAGAACTTGATCTCGCGAAAAGTCGGCTTCCGGGATTTCTGATAAACCCGAGCTAACGGCCGTCCTCAGGTAACGCCCGGCTGATATGGGCACCGCCCCACTCGGTCGCACGGCGGGCCAACCGTTCCCGATGGAACATGTACTGGTTGGCCAGTGCTGCGTGCTCTCCGAAATAATCCCTGGCCCAGTTGGCCGCGTAGGTTAGACTCGCCTTTTCAGGAACGTCGTACCACCTGTGCAAAGCGCGCAGGATGTGGCGATCGACGATGAACGATTCGGGCTTATCAAGCGAGAACGCAAGTACGCAGTCGGCTACCTTCTCGCCAACACCGTGCAGTTCCGTCAGGGCGTTGCGGGCTTCGGCATATGGGGCTTCACGAAGAACGGAGAGGTTTAGCTCCCCCGATGCCACCGCTTCGGCTGCAGGAACAAGGTATTTCGCCCTGAAGCCAAGCCCAAGATCTCGTAAAAACTGTTCACCGCACTCTGCTATCGCCTCCGGTTCGGGAAACGTCACATCGTGCGAATCAGGCCCGATCAGAAATCCAAGCATCTCGGCCACAGCACCTACGTTCAGCTTGATTCTGGGGATGTTTGAAGTGCTGGAACAGATGAAACTGAAAAGGCATTCCCAGGGGTCCTGTCTTAAGACACGCAGACCCGAGTAACCGCGAAGTGCCGGTCCAAGGCAGGGGTCGTCGGCAAACCTCGCTCTGAAGCCGTCGAGGTCCTGGTCCTGTCCGAGGTAATCAGATAAAGAACGGCCCAGGCCCGAGGAATCTTTGCCATCGGCCGGTCTGATCAACAGCCCGCCATCGGCCTCGATAATGGTCACAACTCTGCGGCCAACGACACCCCGGTACGCGCCATCCTGCTGACGCCACCAACGGAACGCCTGCCCGCCATCGAGGGTTGCTTCCAGATCGATAAATCCGACCGGGAGAAACACCGAATCGGCGGTGGTGAGTTCGTTCAGTACCTGTTTTTCAGGAGTTATCACTCAATTGTCCCATTACGCCAGCTTTCCAACAGCGGATAAAGACGTTCGGTGCTGACCCGGCGCACGGTACATTTCGGCAGCGCTCGCTGGAACTTCACACCGTAATTTTTTGAAACAATTCTGTTATCGAGGATTATGAAGGCCCCACGGTCGGTCCGTGATCTGATCAGCCGACCAAACCCCTGCCTGAACCGCTGTACCGCCTCAGGGATGCTGTACTCCAGGAAGCCGTCCTCAAACTGCTCACTGCGTGCCGCCACGATCGGGTCGGTTGGCACTGGGAACGGCAGCCGCGCCATCACGAGCGCATCGAGTGATGCTCCCTGCAGGTCGACGCCTTCCCAGAGGCTACTTGTTCCCAGAGCGATGGTCGGCTCTTCATCAGCAAGCATTCGCATGATTCTTGCCGGCGACCCGCCTGAACCCTGGGCGATAACCCTTATGCCCATCTGGCTCAGTACCGGGGTGATTGCCTTTCTTGCGTTATCGAGCGCCGATATCGAAGTGAACAGTGCAAGCACCCTGCCGGTTTTACCGTCGGTACCTGCCGCGCTTGCCCTGGCTATATCGACCAGTGCATCGGCGGTTGAGCTGGCGAATCCTGCAGCGCCGGGTTCGGGCATATCTTCGGGAACCACGATCAGCGCGTTTTTTTCGTAGTCGAATGGCGATCCGAGTACCAGGTCGCTGCCACCTTCCAGACCGATCGATGCCCGGTATCGCTCGAAGCTCTTTTCGTAGGCGACAGTCGCACCGGTGAGAATCACCGTCCTGTCAGAACTGAACAGTGCCTGGTTCAATTTATCCGATACGTTGAGCGGTGCCCCGTTAATGCTGGTTCCGCGATTACCGGACTGCGTTCGGAGCCAGTAAACGCTGTCGTTTTTGGGCTCCGGGACCACTTCTCTGAGTGAGGAGACTGCCGATTCAACTGAGTCCTTGATTGCGTAGGCGTCCAGTACGAGTCCCTCCGACGTAGAGTCTTTGGTCGCAGAAGCCTGTTCGCAAAGCGTCCCAAGATGCTCTGAGACCTCCAGAAGTCGGGTATTCGTGTTCTCCCACACTATTTCAAAATCGCTCCAGACCGGCTGAGTCCGGACCGCATCTGTCAATCGAAGTTCAGCGCCCGCCTGTCGGCCCTGCGACTCTGCTCCGGCGATTTCGGTTGCCATATCGAACAGCATGCCAGCGTTCTGGATTGCCGCATCGACAGCTTCATTCGCCTGCAGGCCAATGTTCGGCGAGGCGTCGAGAGCGTTGACTTCTCCTTCCGAAATGACCCGCGCCAGGCGCGCAACGACGCCACGATTGCCGGTTAGCTGGCGCAGTTCGTTCTCAAGCTGGAACTGGTTGACAGAAAATCCGAGGTGAGTTGTAGCTGCCGATTCGAGATGATGGGCTTCATCGATAATCAGCACATCGTGGTCGGGGAGCAGGCCACCCCCCATCGCGATGTCAGACATCAACAACGCGTGATTGATTATCACCACGTTTGAACCGTTGGCCTGATTGCGCGCTTTACGAAGAAAACACGGGCCCTCGTTCGATGGGCACATGGCCGCCCCCTGCGCAGAGTACCGAGTGAACATGGGGATCAACCTGCCCAGTGCGAGTTCGTTGCGATCGCCCGTCTCGGTCTGCTTCAGCCACACGAGGATTTTTGACAGGACCTTCGATTCGGTGTCGTTCGGCTCTGTGTGCAACACGGCGTTCTGCCATCGTTTGAAGCACAGGTAATTTGCCCTGCCTTTCAACTGGGCGGCTCGCATCTGGTCGGGGGACTCCCCGAATTCGGCCAGGACGGCGCGGGTTATCTCAACATCCTTGCCGATCAGCTGCTCCTGGAGGTTGATCGTGTTTGTCGAGATCATTACTTTGCCGCCGGTGCGGATCGCGTGAAGTACAGACGGGAGCAGGTAGGCAAGCGATTTTCCAACGCCGGTGCCGGCCTCGACCGCAAGGTGTTCGCCATTTTCGACTGCCGCGGTGACTGCACTGGCCATTTCGACCTGCTCGGGGCGCGATTCGAAGCCAGGCAATGATTTTTCAAGTGATCCGCCTTCGCCGAATATCTCCTCGATCGCCCCGGAAATGCCCTGCTCTTTCTCTTCATATTTATGTGGCTCAACCGATGGGTTTTTGCCAGCGGAGCGAAGACGTTGAGAGAGTTCTTTCGGATCGATTCCGGTCAGGTTGTCGCTGGTCGGGAGCAGTGCCGAATCGTCGGAATCGAGTACGCGCGACACGAGTTGGCCGAGCGGTGTGTGGGCATATGACCCCAGCGCTTTCACCTGCTCCAGTACAGGCCGCTCGAATTTCTCTATCAGATCGAGTAAGTGCAGGAACAGGTCCCTGGTAACAAGGGCGTCGGAGAGCGCACGGTGTGGGTTGTCGTGCGAAAATCCGAAGCGCTGTGATAATCGGCCCAGGCTGTATTCGGGCCCAGCGGGAAGCGCTATTTCCGACATCGACATGGTGTCGTATACGCCGTCTGGAAACACCTTGTGCGATCTCAGGAACGACACATCGAATCCGACGTTGTGCCCGATTATCGGAACGCCTGAAATAAATTGAGCAAGTTTGGGTCTGACCTCATCCCAATCGGGTGCAGAATCGACTTCAGACTGGCTTATACCGGTCAGACCGACGATGAAGCTCGAAAGCCTGCGATGAGGGTTGACCAGCTCACTGAAAGTGTCGATCTGTTCATCGCCGCGGAACTTGACCGCGCCGACCTCGATGATGTGATCGGATTTCGCATTCGTCCCCGTAGTTTCGAGATCGAGCGAGATGAGTATGTCGTCTCGAATTCCTGTCAATTGCCCGTGTTTTTTGAACTGTTGGTGAAAAATTCACCGTGAAGTGACGCCTGAGAAAGGCTACCCGAATCCCGCTGAAAAGGCCTGACTCGAAGTCATAAAGATGATGGATTAATCAGAAATTCACTATCTAATTAGTACCCGGCGGCCGTCAGAACTCGTTCCACGTTTTCGTATTCGGCTTCGACTTCGCGAGCATCAATCGCCCGAATCACGTCTGTTATGGCTGCATTAACCGGCGTTTCCACACCGACCGTCGCCCCCTGTTGACACACAAAACCATTCATCTGGTAGATCTCGGTCGGGCGGCCCTTGGCCGTGTCCTGTGCCATCGACGGGCGCCAGTTCGCGCCTGAAATGTTTTCTGCAAGGGCGGCATCGAGTACTTCGAATACATCGCCCTTTGAAGCGCCAGCCCACTCGCCGGCAGGTCTTCCACCGAAATTCTCTACTTTGTGGCCCAGTGCCAGGCCTACTTCTGCGCATTCCTGCGCCAGTCGAATCTGCAGTTCTCGGCCACGGGCGTGCTTGTTCAGATCGGCTATTCCCATTCCGCTGGCAGCAGCTACCGGATTACCCATCGAGTTCTGGCAGAGCTTGGCCCACCGTTCTCCCCAGAGGTTGGTCGTCACTTTGCCACCGTCGAGTGGGTCAAGAATGTCGATGAGTTGATGAAGACGCGGCGTGTCGCTGCCGTCGTGATTACCCGCCCTGAACACGAGGTGGCCGTGATCGCGCCTGCGAGTCTCGCCGGAGCGCCCTACCACTCCAGCTTCCCACGACGCGACGCTGATGCTCGACATCACCAGCCCAACGGCGCGATCAGCACCGACCGCAGCTGCCATTGCGGGGTCAGTCCAGGTGTTCTGAGACGAAACGATGTAACCGTCGGGCTTCACAAACCCGTTGATAAAAGTTGCTGCCCAGGAAGTATCGTAGGCCTTCACGGCAACGAATCCGATATCGAACTGGTCCTGGCGGGCCACAAGTTCGTTTTCGTGGAGGTGAAACATTGTCGGTCGGGCAATGAAAGGGTCGTGGGGACCGTTCACCTGCAATCCGTTTCTGCGAATCGTTTCGACCTGCTCGTCCCACATATCGACCATCGTTACATCGTGTCCGGTGTGGGACAGCCATCCGCCGATATACGAGCCGACAGCTCCGGCACCAATAAAAATGATTCGCTTTTTTTCACTTTTGGTCGGCATCAGTCATTTCTCAGTGTCTTGCTTTCGACTTCGGACATCCCGAACGGAGCCGGATTCAGTCGTAATAAACGGCTTCTGATCCGGCTTTTCGGCGCTCGGTGCTTTCAATAAAGTCGTCTTGAATTTCGGGTGGAGGATAGGTGTAGCGCTGCCGCGACATCAGCCACGACTCGGCTCTTTCGTCGCTGGTCCGGACCGTCGCGTCGGTACGTTCACGAACTGATGCTTTCAAGTGAGTTCCCAGGCCGGGCTCGGTTGGGGCCATCAGGAATCCGCTTTCTATCACGAAATCCGGCTCGATAAAGTCGCGGTACCAGCCGAGGTGCATCGCCCGGTTGTATTCCATGATCATCACGTTTGGCGTGGCCATCGCAATGTGTGCGCAGGCGAGCATGTTTACGGGACCAACGCAATCGTGTGGGGCGATCGGCATCTGGTGAACCGATGCGAGGATCGCGATTTTCATTACTTCCGAGATTCCGCCCGTCCATGTGAGGTCGGGCATCGTAATTCGAGCTGCTGACGATTCGATAAAACGGCGGTGCTGGTACCGGGTCATCAGGCGCTCTGCCGCCGCGATCGGAGTCGAGGTGGCTGACTGCAGCCTTGCATGCGCTTCTTCGTTCAGCGGCGAAATGAGCTCCTCGTGCCACATCGGGCGCAGGGGTTCCATCTCTCGGACGATCTTAATCGCGTTAGGAAGGTTCCACTTGCCGTGGGCATCGTTTGCAACTTCGATATCCATGCCTAACTTGTCCCGGATCTCGCGGAGTGGGCGGAGCGCCCACTCGAGGTCGTCTTTGAACAGAAGCTGCCCGTCGGACTCCCTCGCAATGAAATCGGTTGGCGACATCTTCATTCCGGTGATGCCCTCGTCAAGCAGCCGTTTTGCCACTCCCACCGGATCGGTCCACACGTCGTACCCGTCGGTGATATCGCCATAGACGCCGAGCGTGTTGTAGACCCTGATCCGGTGCCGCGTGCCGCCCCCAATAATCTCAAAAATCGGCATCTGTAGCGTCTGACCCTTGATGTCCCAGAGGGCCACGTCGAGGGCCGATATTGCTCTGAGTTCGGCTCCGCCGTACCCGGCGTGATCGGAAAGGCGGAACATCGTCTGCCAGTGGCGCTCTATCTCGGCCGGATCACGCCCGATCAGAAGCGGTCCAAAGTGATCGTGGATGGCCGATTCGACGGTCGAGGCAGCGTACCAGGTCTCACCCAGACCGATAAGGCCAGTGTCGGTGTGGACCTGTACAAAGATCAAGTCTGGGAACTGGCCGACCCGAATCGTTTCGATTTTGGAGATGATCATTCGTCACCTCCTTTATCCGGTTCACCGTCTTTGTACCAGGTTGCGATGCCGCCGCCCGGGCCGCCGGTTGGAGCGTCGCCCTCGCCGGGCGAAAGCCGTCCTGCATCCGAATAACCGAGTGAACGGAATTTCATTATCTCTTCCATTTCCGTCCACATTCCATCGGAAAAGTATTCGCGGCCCGTCCAGCCTTCGTCATTCATGCCGGGAATAGCCACGGATTCATCGGTCACCCGCGTCTCGCAGTCGGAGCGTTCGAGTACTTCGGGCCGTAGGCGGGTGCCTATACCGGGATTCTGGGGAGCACTGAGCCATCCGTGTTCGATGGGAGGAAGAGGGTCGACGAAATCGCCGTACCAGCCGTACAGGTAGGGACGTACGTGCTCCATGATCATTGCGTTTGGCGAGTTCATGCAGATGTGTGCGCAGGCGAAGATGTTGACCGGCCCCGTGGCGTCGTGCGGTGCGACCGGCACCTGGTGCGCCGATGCCATGATCGCGATGCGATGAGTTTCGCTAATTCCCCCTGTCCAGATCAGATCGGGCATTACGATCTGTGCAGATCCGTTCTCGATAAATTCACGGAACTGCCATCTGGTGAGTAGCCGCTCGGAGATGCATACGGGCGTGCTTGTGGCATCTTGCAGCTGCCTTAGGGCGTCCGGGTTCAGCAGCGGCATCAGGTCTTCCTGCCACATGATGTCGAGCGGTTCCATCGCCTTGGCGATCTGGATCGCAACTGGCAGGGCCCATTTTCCATGCCCATCGTTGGCGATTTTGATGCCGTCGCCCACCGCGTCACGCACGTCTCTGAACGGTTGCAGTGCAAGGTCGAGGTCTTTCGAAGACAGGTACTGCCCTTCCGACGGCGTCGCGACCGGGATGGTCGGCCCCATCTTCATTGCGATCATGCCGTCGTCGATCAACTCTCTGGCCAGATCACCGGCACCCACGAAAGGTGCTCCGGTGGCGTATACGCGGATTTTCTTGCGGACCGCGCCCCCCAGGAGCTCGTAGACCGGTACGCCTGCTGCCTGTCCCTTGATGTCCCAGAGGGCCATGTCGATTGCCGAGATTGCCCTCAGCTCGGCACCACCATATCCGGCGTGGTCCGACAACCTGAACATGTTCAGCCAGTGGCGCTCTATCGCAAACGGGTCGCGCCCGACAATCAGCGGCGCGAAGTGGTCGTGAACCGCCGATTCGACCGTTTTCGACGCGTACCAGGTTTCACCCAGACCAATAAGACCGGTATCCGTATGGATCCTGACCCATATAACGTCGGCCGGGTCGCTTACGCGGACAGTCTCGATGTGTTTGATTTTCACGCTAAACGACTACCTTGTGCGATTTGAACCCTGACGATATCCGGCCTATCGCTGCCGATTCCGGTCAGATGGGGGCCGAGTATACGCCGGGTTGGGGTTAGAATTTCGTGGCGTCGGTCCGATCCGAACCCGACAACCCCTGAGATCAGTCAGACAAAGTACACGCGAACCCCGCAAAGAGGAACCAGTGAAAGCAGCCAGAGTTGTAGCCCGTCGAAAGATCGAATTTTTAGATGTCCCCGAGCCAGGACCGCTCGAAGAGAACGAGGTCCGGGTCAAGCTCGAGGCACTCTCGGTGTGCGGGAGTGATATCTATCTTGAATACGACGCCGAACTCCCAGAGGAAGACTACCCCTTCGTTCCCGGGGCCCCGATGCATGAGTGCGCTGGAGTTGTTGTGGAAAGTCGTGATGCGGGCTACGGGGAGGGCCAGCGGGTAATCGTGATCCCGCGCGATGTTGCGGGGATGCAGGAACAGGCTGTGCAGACTGCCGACCGCCTGATAAAGCTGCCGGAATGGGGTGACCTGTCCGAATGGGTAATGTGCCAGCATTCCGGCACGGCCCTGTATTCAGCAAAGCACTGGGGCAATCTCATGGGCAAGAAAATCGCGATAATCGGCCAGGGTGGCATTGGCCTCACCTTCACCATGATCGCCGAGCGGCAGGGGGCGCAGCAGGTGGTCGGGATCGATCTCGAAGAGTACCGCTGTCGAAAATCCATGGAGCTAGGTGCAACCCACACAATCAACGCGACCAATGAGAACGTTCAGGAAGCAGCTACGGAAATAACGGCCGGCAATTTATTCGACGTCGTAGTCGACGCCAGTGGAAACCGGGAAGGTCTTGGCATCGCAGTCGGACTCGTGAGGGACGAAGGGCAGATCATTTCGTTCAGCCTGGTTGATCCGGTAAAAGTAATGTTCGATCATCGCGAGTTGATGGGTAAAAACATTCAGATCAACGCCACAGTGATCGCCGCGACCGATGAGCCGGTGAAAGAAATTCGCGAAATTGTCGCGCTGAAAGAACGGGGCTGGATCGACCCTGGTGTTCTGAAATCCCACGATATGAACTTCACAGAAGCACAGGAGGCATTCGAGATGTACCGGCTGCGGGAGGATGGCGTAATTAAGATCGCAATGTCTTTCTAAGCATTCCGATGGCATAATCTGATCGATACTTAACGCGCTTTAGCACTTTTTAAGGGGTTTTATATGTCTGCAGACGTGGG
Source organism: uncultured Dehalococcoidia bacterium (assembly GCA_913048295.1). Taxonomy (GTDB): domain Bacteria; phylum Chloroflexota; class Dehalococcoidia; order Lucifugimonadales; family Lucifugimonadaceae; genus Lucifugimonas. Next base: position 8,988 of record CAJWWK010000018.1, on the reverse strand, counting down.
TTCCAGGGCACCTGACTTCAACTTGCTCGACACCGATGGGAACGAGTTCGGTTTGAGTAGCCTGAGCGGCAAACGAGTAGTGGTTGCGTTCTTCCCGGCTGCCTTCAGCGGGGTCTGTGCCGAGGAGTTGTGTACGTTCCGGGACGCGCTTGCCGACTATTCGGCGCTTAACGCCGAGGTTGTCGGCATTTCGATCGACGGTCGTTTTGCCAACGGTGCGTTCAAGGATGCGAACCGCATTCCCTTCCCGATCCTGAGTGACTACGGGCAAGCGACTATCAACGATTACGATGTTGCGTGGCCGAACTTCGCCGGTATGGACGGCTACACGGCCGCGCGTCGTTCGGTGTTTGTGATTGGAAGCGATGGCAACATCGCCTGGAAGTGGCTGTCGGACGCCCCTTCCGATCTTCCTCCTTTCGACGACGTGAAGGCCCAGGTCGAAGCTGCCAGTTAGTGATTATTCTCAAGAAAGTTCACAGGCCCCGAAGCAATTCGGGGCTTGTTTGCATTAAAAGACTGGCGCATGATTCACCAAAATGACGCCCATTTAAATTTCACTGCCCGCCGGAGAGTTCGTATTGCCAAAATTCAACCCCGTTTCTCTGGCACCTGTTGCCAATTCTGCTATCTCGGAGGCACGGTACTGGGGAGCCAAGACAGCCGGGGCCGTTGCGGGCCTTCCTGTGGGATCGCAGACTTTCTGGGGCATTCCGTTCGAATTTACGGCACCGACCGACGAGCACGATCTTTTAGTGCTGGCCGGCACGTCCGCGGTTGAAATCGAAGTTGGCGCTTCGGGGTCCCATCTCGTGTTCGCCCACTTCTGCGATGAAAGAGCCTCAACTACCGTTGCTGGCCAGTCGGCCGATTACTCCAATCCGGTGATTACTGCGCCCGGAGAGCACCTGGCCGACTACGTGGTTGTGTTCGAAGACGGCTCCGAGCTCCGTCAGCAGGTACGACGGCGGTTCGAGATTAACCAGGTTCAGACCCGCATGCAGAGTGGATTCTCATCGAGGCAGCACCAGGGTTTGTCGACTATTCCCTTCCGTGGGCCTTACCCCGACAACACGTGGGGCCGATGGCAGACCGGGGTCATGGTCGGCGACCCACCGACATCTGGGAGAACCGCGGCACGGGCCGATGGGGAGGGTAGATCGAATCCACCGGGTTCATGGACCATCTACGCGTTGGAACTGCCTGACTCTTCTGTTCGAATCAAGTCAGTGCGGATCGAACCGACGGGTGCCACGACGTTTGCTATCGGTGCGATAACGCTGTTTGACGGTCATGAAAATCCGTTGAGACACCTGCCGCTCGAAACGATTGAGCTTGGTGGCACCGGAATTACAGCGGCAGACGGGATGCAGGTCGATGTCGACCTGGGTGTAATTGCGCGCCAGCGTGACATACAGCGCTTCGATAGTGAAGACTGGCTTGCCAGCCCGGTCCGGGGTTGGGGCGAAGCGCCTGACGATCCCGAATTTTCTGCGTCGGTCGACCTGACTGCTTCGGCCGATGCCACGCTTTCGGTGAACGGCTCCGAGATCGAGGTCGGGCCGTTGCTCGATTCTGGCGAAGCGACCAGCAGTGATGGAAACGTAACAGCGCGGGTTCTCACCTCACAGCGCACCTGGGTTCACGGCAGGATCATCGACTCAAGCACGGGAAAACCCACCGCCGCCCGCGTTCACTTCCGTTCGCCCGACGGTCGTTACTTTCCTCCCTACGGTCACACGCATGAGGTGAACGACAACTGGTTTGAGGACTACGGGGCGGACCTTCTGCTTGGTGACACGCAGTACGCGTACGTCGATGGCACGTTCCAGGGCGAGCTGCCGGTCGGCGAAGTCTATGTGGAGGTGTCGAAAGGATTCGAGTTCGAACCGATTCGGCAGAAAATATCGATCGAACCGGGACAGCGTGAGCTCGAAATAACCCTGGAGCGAAATTCGAATCTGCGTGGTTCGGGCTGGGTTACGGCCGATACGCACACCCACTTCCTGACACCCGAAACGGCCCACCTTGAGGCGGCGGCTGAAGACATCAACATCATCAACCTGCTGGCAGCTCAGTGGGGCGACCTGTACACGAACGTCGGCGATCTCACCGATGGAATATCGGGCTCGTCGACGGCTGAGACGATCGTCTGGGTCGGAACTGAAAACCGGCAGCACTTTATGGGTCACATCAGCCTGCTCGGGGCTACCGGATCACCGGTGTTTCCGATGTCGACGAGCGGTCCGACCGAGGGATATATCGGCGATCCAACGGTCCGGGCGATGAGCGACTGGGCAGACGAGGTTCGGGAAAAGGACGGTCTCGCGATCATCCCGCACTTTCCGTTCCCGCATTCGGAAGTGATTGCCGAAGTGGTGCTTGGCAAAGTTGATGGACTCGAGATTCGCGACTTCCATGTTCCGACCATGGACACGTTTGCCGTTCACGAGTGGTACAGGCTGTTGAGTTGTGGGTATCGGATTTCAGCGGTCGGCGGGACCGACAAGATGTCGGCCGGGATGCCTGTTGGTGGAGTCCGGACTTACGCATATATCGGCGATCGCGAGCTTTCACATAAGTCGTGGAGCGACGCGGTCAGGGCTGGTCGGACTTACACAACCAGCGGGCCGTTAATGGACTTCGCGGTAGAGGGCTTACGTCCGGGAGATGAACTTTCACTACCGGAATCCGGCGGGGCCGTTCACGTGAAGGCCACCGCTTCGTGTGCCATGCCCATCAACAAGCTGGAGATCGTGTTCAACGGCAAGGTCATCTCCGAAGCTTCATCGGACGATGGCGAAAAATTGCTGATTATCGATGAGCAACTTGACCTGCCGGGTAGCGGCTGGATTGCGGCCCGAGCAGTGAGCAACCACGTTGCCTGGCACGTGTGGCCGGTGCATTTCGCAGCGCACACTTCACCGGTCTACGTGAAGGCAGGACGCTCGGAAGTGTTCGACGCGGCTCTGGGTGAGTATCTGATAACGACGATGCAGGGAGGCGTCGAGTGGCTCGACACACTGGCCACGCGGGCCGACGCCGCACGGCATGCGAGCATCCGTAAGGTGTTTACCGATGCGATCGGCGCGGTGAACAAGAAAATGCCGCACCGCCATGGTGACGGTCCATTGCACACGCATTAACCCGACGATCCTAGTCGTCGCCCCTCGGGTTGTTGATCCGTATCGAGCCAGCACTCACACCGCCGTCCATGAGCAGCTCTCCACCGGTCATGTAGGCCGCATCGTCCGATGCCAGGAACAGGATTCCCCCGGCAATGTCTTCCGGCTCGCCCCAGCGACCGAGCGGGACGCGGTCGGTGCGGTACTGACTCTGTACGGGATCGGTGTACAGGTAATCGGTGAACGGCGTGTGGACCCATCCCGGCATGATCGTGTTGACCCTGATGCCCATGCTCCCCAGTTGGAGCGCTGATGACTGGGTGAAGTTCAGCATCCCGCCGCGGGAAAACGAATAGGCCGTGCCATACGCGCCGGAGCCCTGTTTTGCCGCCATCGACGCCAGGTTGATGATCGCTCCCCCACCCGACTGTTCCATCGGCTTTGCGACTGCCCTCGTACCGAAAAAGATTCCGACGGTACTGATTTCCATCGTTTTCTTCCACACCTCGGGTTCGATATCCAGCAGCGACTTGGGGTCGAGGATCCCGGCGATATTCACCAGGATGTCGAGCCGTCCAAAGTGTTCCATTGTGGCATCGACTACCCTCGACCAGTCCTGTTCCTCAGTTACGTCGAGGTGCATGTAAAGCGCATCATGGCCTGCATCGCGAAGTTGCTGTGCCGACCGTTCCCCGATCTCGTCCTGCACGTCTGTGATGACGACGCCACGGCCGCCTTCTTCTAGGAACCTCCACACGGTGGCGCCGCCGAACCCCATCAGTTCGCCCTTTTCAGCGGCTGCGGAACCGGTCAGGAGCGCAACTTTGCCGGTGAAGCGTTCGGCGAATCGTATGGACATCGTTTTACCTCTGGGCTTTGGCCCGGATGAGCGGGTTCGGATGTGGTCAAAATTCCGAACAATATTTTTGCCCGGTGAGTTTATAACCCCCGTCCGGTGTCGGAAAATATCGAAAGCTCACACGCCGACAAGTTATGTCCGATGGACGACTACAACGAGGTTCGGAATCAACAGCCCGAAAATAACGAGGAAAATGAGCAGTTCACCGATCAAATGTTGCTTGCGATCTCGAAAAAATATGAAGGCTGGAATCGCGATGAACACGGTCAGGAACATGGCGATAAACAGGTATACGGGGCTGGGCGCAACGGAAACTTGCGGTTGGTCGCTCGACTGGGTTGCGAGGGCGGCGAAAGCCATCGCGATCGCCAATAGATTCCAACTGACGAAAGTAATTACGGACGCCACGGTAATCAGACTCGACACGGTCGATTCGACGGCCCGTTTCTTGAGCACTTCCGGGGGGTGGTACACAAGTAGAAGCGCCATGTGTGTCATGAAGGACATCCCCATCAGCGCACCACCAATTAAGCCGGCGACTACGGTGCGAAGCGGATCGTCCATCTAAGAGCCTGATGTTTCCGTAACCGTCGGGGCGGGAGGGACGAGATAAGCGTTTTTTCGGTGGACCGAGGTGAGCAACAGGTGCCAGGCTGTCCCGAGTTCTTTACTCGGTGGGACGGTAAACATCGACGGCCCGGCGCCGCACAGCACGACGTCCCGCGCCCCGAGGCCCATCAGTTGGTCGCGGTGTTCGCCCCATCCCGGGAACAGCTTTTCCGCGATCGTTCCAAACTGGTTGAAGAAGAACTCGGGTGGGCAGTCGCCGCCTGACCTCACGCGTGCGGCCAGCTTGCTGCTGAGTTGGCCACGGGTGAACATCGTTTCAGTGACCTGAGCGAAGACGGAGGCCGTTTTAGCTGTTGAATCGGGAACCGAGATGTCTGGACACAGGATGAGGAACCGTTCGATTTTTGCAGCGGTAATGGGGGTGACGTCTTCGCCGCGGCCCTGTACATGTGCGGTGCCGCCCCGGACCAGAAACGGAACGTCGGAACCGATTTCGGCTGCTATCTCGGTCAGATCGTCGATAGAAAGATCAAGGCCCCAGAGACGGTTCAGTCCCCTCAGCGTGGCGGCTGCGTCCGACGATCCACCACCAAGTCCAGCTGCGACCGGGATGCGTTTTTGGATATTTATCTCTGCGCCTGTCGTGACGCCCGATTTTTGTCCGAGCACATCTGCCGCCCTGACCGCCAGGTTGATCTCGGGGGTAATGCGGTCGTCGTCGCAGGTGACTATCACTTCACTTGAATCTGGCGGTTCCGAAAACGTAACGATGTCGAACAGATCAACTGTCTGCATTACGGATGACAGGTTGTGGTAGCCGTCGCGCCGTTTTCCGAGGATTTCCAGCGTCAGGTTTACCTTGGCGTGGGCGAGTTCGGAAATGCCGATCGCTTCGGGGTTCAGTGGGATGTCACCCGTCACGGTGGATTCCCTCTATGCTTTCGGTCCGCTTTCGGCGGGTGGAGCCAGCCACCTGCTGGGGCCTTCCCTGTTTCACCCAGGTGTCATACAACACCTGCCAATCCGCCAGTGACAGCGTGGCTGGTCGGCGTGAGGTTTCGAATCCGGTCAGTTCTACCAGTTGGCGAGCATCCTGAAGGGCGATGAAAAGACCGTCGGACAACGAGTTGTGCAGTTGTTTTCTCGGGCTTTTGAAGCCTTTTCGGACAAGGTTAAAAAAATCTTCTGCCGATTCAAATCGCACGGTGGGTTCGGGAGTTGGACTGAGTTTTAATACTGAAGAGTGGACTTTGGGCGGTGGGTTAAAACACTCGGGCGGAACGTCGATAACGTGTTCGGCGTTTGCATAAACCTGCACTGCGACCGACAGAAGGCTCATGTCGCCCGGCTGGGCCGCCATGTCACGCGCAACTTCTCGCTGGACCATCACCACCATCGAATCTGGCTTACGGGTCGATTCGAGAAAATTCCGGACTATAGGGTTCGCCGCGTAGTAGGGAAGGTTCCCGACGACTTTGTACGGGCCTTCCGATAGCCAGGGATCGAGGTCCGAGCCGAACTCACGTGCATCGGCGTTCAGCACCCGCACATTTGGTTTGCCGTCGTATCTCGCCTCGAGCCGGTCGGCAAGGTCGGTGTCGTATTCGATCAGCAGCACGCGGCCCGACCGGTTAACCAGTTCTCCCGTCAGGGCACCACGCCCGGGACCGATTTCGACTACCGTGTCGGTCGGTTTCAGATCAGCAGCGGTGATGATCGAATCGACGACCGAGGAATCTTCGAGAAAATGTTGACCCAGTCTTTGTGGGGTCATATGCGAATCCTGGCGAGTGCGGGACCACGACTTTCCGTTTCCCGGCCCGGGATTGGCCCGAGAGAGACTATCGGGCACCGGACGTTGATATTGATCGTGCACCCCCGTGTCGCCAGTTGCATGGGGCATGTGAGGCAATACCGACTCTAGCCCGGCGTTCCCACGGCACCCGAGGTGATTCGCTTACCGCTGCTACCTTCCGGTCCTGACGGGGTTCACGAGGTCTCGCTGCGCGGGACCAGGCTATCAACATCAAATACTGACTCCAGCGGCCACATGCGAACAGTCTCGACAGGGGACTTCAGCCTCGCTATAGCGGATTGCGAGTTCAGGGCACCGCTAACGCCCCACCTAGCACGACCTTTTCAATCGTACTACCCGGGATAAAAATAATCGCCGTCTCACGCATGAATACCGGCATCATTGCCGTAGAATCCCATAATGCCTAATGCAACCCCCAAAGTGCCCTCGCTAACAAAAGCCGTTATTCCTGTTGGTGGGCTGGGAACTCGGTTCCTACCGGCCACGCGCACCATCCCGAAATTGCTGTTGCCTGTTCTCAACGTCCCCGTTATCGAGTATGCGGTCCGTGAGGCTGCTGCAGCGGGTGTACGAGACATCGCGATAGTGATGTCGCCGGGGATGGAATCGATTGCCGGGTATTTCCAGAATCAATCCGTTCTCGAACGGGAGTTGAAGGTGAGGGGGCGAGATGAGCTATTAGAAGCCCAACTGGAGATTGCTTCCCTTGCCGACATCACCACGGTCTACCAACACGAACCCAGGGGACCGGGACACGCGATCTTGCAGGCCCGGGATTTCTGCGACGGAGAAGCTTTCTTGACCATCTTCCCCGACGACGTAATTATCAACGACACGTCGGCCTCGGAGCAGCTCCTGCAGGTATACAGGCACCACGGGGGATCGGTTATCGCTGCAACGGAAGCCCCGGATGAGATCGTCCCCACCAAGGGAATCATCGGCGGTACCGAGGTTGGCGACGGCGTTTGGTCGGTAGATGCTCTCGTAGAAAAGCCAACACTGGAGGACGCTCCCAGTAACCTTGCGATAGTCGGTCGCTACGTGCTGGACAACGGTGTCTTCGAATACCTTGACGACGAACGGACTGGTGCTGGCGGCGAGATACAGATCACCGATGCGATCGCTTCTCTGATCGGCAGTTCGCCTGTGCACGCTCGGAGATTAGCGGGGTTCCACGCCGATACCGGCAATCCCGGCGGAATGCTCGAGGCGGCCATCCACGTTGCGAAGCAGGATCCCGAACTTGCCGAAATCGTAAGGCGTGCCCTGGCCGAGTAGTGATAGTCGTTGTCAGGCCCGTCGTAAACCCCGTGCAAATGTCAGGGCCAGCAGCCCGGTTGCCACAACAACGGCGCCTGCACCTGCAAGTGCCCACTGGACGCCGACCAATTCGCTGAGTGCGCCTAGGCCGAGGTGCCCGACCCATCCGAAGCCGATTGCAAATGACCATCCGCCGATGGCCCGGCCACGCATGTTGTCTGGCACATTCAGTTGCAGCAAAGTCCACTGCATCGCGTCGAAAGCAGCTGCAGACGCCCCGACACCGACGATCAGTACGAGTGCGATTGTGAACGAGCCGGAAGCCGAAAATGTAGAGATGAAGATGCCGTAAAACAGCGCTATATAAATCAGCAGCAGGCCCTTTCGTGAAAAATTCCCTAGCATCGCGAGGAACACGGTCCCAAACACAGAACCGATTCCCAGCATCAACGAAAGTGTTCCAAGTCCCTTCACATCGACCCCGAGTGCGTCACGGGCAATCGAGGGCATCACCGAACCGAATGCAAATCCGAATATTTCGACCGCCACCGCCGCAACAAGGACAGTGCGAACGATTGGCAGTCGCCACATCATCTTCAGCCCATCTGCCACATCGCGAAATACTGAACCGGCGCGGTGTTGTGCGCGGACATCAATCCCCTGGCTGGCAAACATTGCAAACGCTCCGCCTACGACGAACAGGACTCCAGAGCCTGCAAGAGTCGCAGGGACGCCGAGTGAATCGATCGCGAATCCACTGGCAAGCGCCCCGAACGCACCGACCAACCTGGTTCCGGTTGATTGCACCGCGACAGCGTTCATCCGCAATTTCCTGGGGACCGACCCTGTAACCAGTCTTTGCATTGCGGGAAGTTCGAATGACCCGCCGATTCCCGCGAAAATTAGCAGCACATAAATAGCCCAAAGAGGCTCGAGATCATTGGCAGCGACCAGCGCCATCAAACCGAGCACAATAAATCTGAATATCCCATAGGTCTGCAGGATTCGCCCACTGGAAAACCTGTCGGCAACTGCCCCGCCGAACGGCGCGGCCACCATTTGCGGAGCCTGGCGAACTGCGAATGTTGCGGCGGCGAGGAATACTGAATCGGTCTTGTCGAGAACAACCCACCCGATCGCCAACCGGGCTCCCCAGTTGCCCAGGGCGAAAAAGATCGACATGGCCCAAACACGGCGGTATTTCGGGAAAGCGAGTACTGCGAGGGGCCCGTGTGGACGCGCGAAGACTCTAGGTGAAGTTGGCATGGCTGGCGGGAGTCTACCGCTCGTCGAGCTGCAACACCGCCATGAAGGCTTCCTGCGGGACTTCGATCGAGCCGACCATTTTCATTCGGCGT
>CAJWWK010000017.1 GCA_913048295.1 uncultured Dehalococcoidia bacterium | reverse complement strand
GAGAGCAGGATCGGCCATATGGAAGCTGACTGGAATGCCACCTGGAATGTCAACGTCCTGGGCACCGTCAACACTATTTCGGCCGTGCGTGATCACATGCAAGAACAGCGCCACGGGAAAATCATAATAGTTTCGTCACAGGGTGGACGACCCCCGGCCGGTAGTGCTGGGATGTGGGGCGGGACCGTCCAACAGACATTTCTCATCTCGAAATCGGCCTTGATTCAGTACATGCACCATCTGGCGATCGAAATGGGCCCATTCAACGTTAACGTCAAAGCAGTTTGTCCCGGGACGTTGTGGACCCCAATGTGGGAAAAGATCGCCGCGAACCACGCAGTAGTTAACCCAGAGCTGGCCGGTCTCGAGCCCCCGGAATTCTTCGCACGGACTGTTTAAAGCTAACATCCCGCTACAGCGTGCTCCGACGGCGGTGGATGTCGGCAGCGCCGTTGCGTTTCTTGCCTCCGAAGACGCGTCGGAAATCACAGGGCAGGCGCTGAATGTCAACGGTGGAGCGGTCATGAGCTGAGGTTAACGCCCCACCTTCGGCACCCACGGCTTGCCATCGTCAGGAAGGCCGGGCGTACAAACCCTGCATGCTCTGAAACCCTTTGAACGGGCTTCGTTAATCGAACCGAAGTACACGCGGTTTTCCGGCTTCGTACGGCGGCCGGGCGGTTAGTTAACCCGGCAGTAAATCTGAGTCTTACGGCAGCCGTTGATCGGGTAAGTCACCGGCGATTCGGGGCTCGCGCTACACCCCGAGCCGCTCAATTATCCCGCGCAGGTAGCGTGCCTGGCCAGCGTGCTGCAGATTGTCCGAAATCACGCTGACAAGGCGAACCCCAGCTTTTACATGCGGATCGTAATTTGTGTCGACAATCCGGTCCAGTTCGACCGCGTCGACGCGATCCATATAAGACAGCACCCGCCCATTCACATAGTCGTGATAACCAAGGAGAAAGTCGCCTTTAGGCCGCAAGGCAGCCACCTGTTCGGGGCCGTCGCCGAATCCGATCGAAGTCGTCCCTCCCAGACCAAACCGGTCATCCCAACCATCGGTCGACCATGCCTCATCAAGTTGAGTCACTGCCGAAAGGTGGCTGTCCTCAATCCGGGTCAGGTGCCAGACAAGCCATGCAATCGAGTTCGACCCCTCCTCGGGACGGTACGCCAGCTGTTCCACCGACAACCCGTCGGCAGCCTGGTGAACAATCCGCCGAATGTGCGAATAAGCATCAAGTAATAGTTCTTTTGTCTCCAACTGTTCCAACTCCAGGTTTTATTCACCAACGATCGGGCCAGTCGCACCGTCCGTGTTGTCATCCTGAACTCGATTCAGGATCTACGACCAAAATAGAACAACCGCAGAAATAAACCAACTCCCACCCTGCCCGCAGCACCTCACGCACGCCCCTCCGCGCGCCCCGCCCCCGACAGCTGGTGTGAAACGAGTTGTGCGTACAACCCGCCCCGCTCAAGCAACTCGGTGTGAGTCCCTGATTCCATAACCCGCCCCCGGTCCATAACCACGATCACGTCGGCAGTCATCACCGTCGAGAGCCGATGTGCGATCACCAGGGTCGTCCGGTCCGACGCAAGCCGGTCCAGCGCCCCCCGCACCATCTGCTCGTTCACAGCATCGAGATGGGAAGTCGCTTCGTCCAGCACCAGTATCGGGGCATCCTTCAGAAAAGCCCTGCCTATCGCAATGCGCTGACGTTGCCCGCCCGACAACTGTGCCCCGCGCTCGCCAACCACTGTGTTCAAACCCTCGGGAAGCGTTTCAACAAACCCGGAAAGACCCGCGCTTTCAACCGCCGCATTAATCTGATCCTCGGAAGCATCGGGCCGCGCAATGAGCAGGTTCTCGCGGAGCGTCGTGTTGAACAGGTACGTGTCCTGTGCAACAAGCGCAAGGTGTTCCCTGAGATCGGACAGAACGTACTCGCGCAGCCCTTTCTCACCCAGCTTGATCTCACCCGCCTGAGGGTCCCAGAACCGCATTATCAGGTGCGCGGTGGTCGTTTTTCCAGCGCCCGACGGACCCACAAGTGCAACCGTTCGCCCCTGCTCGATCGGGAATGACACGGCGTCGAGCGCCTTGAAATCCGTGAAGTCGTAGCTAAACCCGACATCGTCCATGCCAATACCCGTGCCCTCGATCTCTCCGATCCTCCCATCGGTAACCGGCACCGGCTCCAGTTGTACCGCGTAGATCCTGCGCGTCGAGCCGATCGTGTCGGCCAGCAGCCTGCCGACCGTCGAAATCTCAGCGATGGGCAGGAAGGCCGACATCGCGAGTATCGTCATCAGCGGCAGAATTGCGGGATCAAGTGTGTTGTTTGAAACGAGCAGGGCGCCAACGACCGCAATCGACAGCCCGCCCAGCCCTGTCACTACTTCGAGGAATATCTTTTGCAAGGTCAGTTCACGAAAAAACGGCACCCGCACATCGACGTAGTCCTGCGCCATCGCCATGAACTCGGCCCGACGGTGCCCACCCATGTTGTAGGCAGTTACCTCGTGAAGGCCCTGCACCGTATCGACCGTATGCGAGTTCATCTCGCCCAGCTTTTCGCGTGACCTGCCCCCGAGCCGGTCCACCCGGTCACGAGCAACAAGCGGGCTCAACGCCGTCACCACAAGGAACGGTGCGATCGTTACAGCCAGGGGCCAGCCATAAAGACCTACGGTAATCAAAACCCCGACCGGGACCACTACTGCCACGAACGCCGGGGCGACTATGTGGGCGAAGAAGTACTCGACAGTCTCGACATCCTGCGTCGCCATGCTGACCAGATCGCCGGTACGCCTCCGCACCAGGTACGCCGGAGCCAGCTGGTCCAACTTTCTGAACAGCGATATCCGCATCTCGGAAAGCAGACGGAACGCCACGTCGTGCGACACCCACGATTCAGCCCAGTGCAGCACGGCAGTCAGGGGCGCCATCACGAGCAGGACCACGATCAGCCCGTCGTAGGAATCGCCCGATCGAACTGCGGCGACGATAAGTCCGCTGAGAATGCCGACTCCGATAAGCGTGAGGAACCTGCTGAAGCCCAGAAAGAAACTCGCCGATAGTTCCTTCCACCAGGGCCGAATCAGGCGCATCAACACGCCGAAGGTCGATATCCATCCCATTCCCTCGGCCCGCAGAATGGCGTCGGTCGGCTCCATGCTGGCTTCTTCGCCTATTCCGCCGGCTGGCGATTCGGGCAGGGTATCAACGGTGCCGTTCGAGGAACTCGAATACGAAGGACTATTAATCTCAGCGGCCGCCTGTGCCTTCATCAAGCGGGCATACTCGGCACCGTTAGCCAGCAAATCGTCGTGCAACCCCGATTCGACAACCATTCCCTCCTGAAGAACATGTATCCGGTCAGCTTTTCTGACACTGGACAGCCGGTGAGCGATGACAAGCACCGTCCTGCCGACCATCAGCCGTTCAAGTGCCTGCTGGATGATGTGCTCGTTCTCGGCATCGACCGCCGATAGCGCTTCGTCCAGCACCAGTATGGGTGCGTCCTTCAGCAGGGCCCGTGCGATGGCGATTCGCTGGCGCTGACCGCCCGAAAGCTTGATACCCCGTTCGCCTATCAGCGTGTTGTAGCCGTTTGGCAGACGGTCGATGAACTCGGTGGCATTTGCAAACTCTGCCACTCGGCGCAGGTCGTCGTCAGATGCCGACTGGTCGCCAAAGCGCAGGTTTTCGGCCACTGTGCCGTGAAACAGATAGGTGTCCTGCGATACGACAGCGATGTTTTTTCTGAGTTCGTCGGCTGACAGGGTCGATAATTCCGAACTCCCGATTTCGATCGTACCGGATCCCGGATCGAAGAACCTGAGCAACAGGCGCACCACCGATGTCTTACCCGCTCCGCTCTCGCCGACTAGCGCCGTGGTCTCCCCGGCCTTGATCTTCAGGCTGAAGTTTTCGAGTGCCGGTTGTCGGCTGCCAGGATACGAGAAAAAGACATCGCTGAACGTGATTTCCGGGTTTGTTAATTCTGTGGCCTGTTCCGAATGATCTGCGATCTGAGGGTTGTCGGTAACCAGCGGTTCGGCGTCGAGAAACGTAAAGATTCCGTGGGCCGCCGAAAGGCCGTTCATGCCCTGGTGAAACAGCTGGCTGAGTTCCCGAAACGGCCTGAACAACTCGATGCCGAGCATCAGGATGATCAGGAGCGTTTCAAACTCCATCGCCCCCGACTCGACCCTGTCCGCACCGACTACCAGCAGCACCGCCGCACCGATCGCCACGCCCGCAATCGTTACGCCAAGTGAGCCCGCGTTCGTTGCCAGTACCCACATTGTTGATTTGAAGACCGCGTGTGCCTTTTCGGCCAGAACTTTCGCTTTCGCCTCGCTCTGCCCGAACGACTTCAGGGTGAAAAGCCCCTGCACCGAATCGAGGAACTCGGCCGCGAAATCGCCGTACACCTCTCGCCTGCGTATCGAGCCCTGTTTATTCCACCTGTGAAAAGCGGCCGGTGCAAAGATGGTAAGCACCGAGAACCCGAGCGCAATCAGGGCCAGCGGAAGATCGAGGTAGGCCAGGTAAACAAAGATTCCGATCGGCGTCAGGACCGCGGTGAAAAGCTGGGGCAGATACTGGCCGAAAAAGGTTTCGAGCTGCTCGACGCCATCGACCATCGACAGTATGGCGTCGCCAGTCCGTTGCTGCCCGAAGTGCGATGGTCCCAGTCGTATCATCTGGTCGTGCATCGTGCCCCGCAGCCTCAGCTGAATCGTTGCCGCGGTCCGGTGGGCCACCATCTCTTTCTGGTACTGCAGTACGGCCCGCAGCAATACCATCCCGCCAGCGATTGCGATCAGCGGGACCAGCGATTCGAGGGGCTCCCCCTTCAGGATTTCGCCAAGCAGAACGCCGAGCAGCACAAGGCGGGCTATTCCAGCCGCGGCGGTTAGCAGTCCATACGCGACCGCGGCCGCAATATGCAGGCGCGCGCCGCGAGTGAGCGCCCAGAGTCGAAGGTCGAAATACATCGGGCGCAATTATGGCAGAGGTGGCGGGCCCGGTGGCATGTTTTCCGATGTGGCCGGGCACTAATACCGTCACTGTCATTTCGTGCGGCGGTGAAGCCATCCGCCATCTCTACAACCGTCCGAGCGCGGTTTCAAACATTTCGACACCGTTTGCAGACGGCACGTCTTCTTGCAGGTCGCGCGCCGATGTCTCCACAACCCCCCGGGCTTCCCCGAAGTCTTTCCTGCACCACGTGCCAAACAAAAAAGCCCCGAAACAAATCGGGGCTTTCCAGCTTCATCGTCGATACGAAGATCGAATCAGTCGGTGAACCAGATATCCGGCATGCCCTGCACCCCTGCCGCCATCATCGCCTCTTTCAAGTCAGACGACTCTGCGAATGCCATCACCCGCTCGAGACTTTGGGCCTCAAACACAATCGTTATATCGTTCGAGTTATCTGCCCCGCGGTGAACACCTAGCTCCTTGAGTCCGTATTCCTGGCGGGTCGGCAAATGATCGTCGTAGGCCGCTCACCACCTGTCATAGTCGTCAACGGTGTGCAGTACAAACTGATGTGCCATTGTTCCAGCCTCCATTCAACAAACGGTGAAAGTCCGGGCATTGTGGAGGGCGCGAGCAAGCAGCGCCGCCTAATTCGGTCGCCAAATTTGATGGGGGTCCTGAGCGCTGTCAAACGCGAAGAAGCCCCGGATTTCTCCAGGGTTTCCTCTAGTTCAATTGCAATATGGAGGCGACGGGCGGATTCGAACCGCCGAATAAAGGTTTTGCAGACCCTCGCCTTAAGCCACTTGGCTACGTCGCCGCAAATATCAATCTATTCGGAAAATATAAGTTTTGCAGACCTTTGCCAAACAGGGCGGTTCGTTCGGTCCAACAAACAAACCTCATGTCGAACAAAAATATATGGTGCCGAGGGCGGGACTCGAACCCGCACGTCCTTACGAACACTACGCCCTCAACGTAGCCTGTCTACCAATTTCAGCACCCCGGCACGGGTGATAGCTGCGGCGAACCGCATACCAATATTCATATGCAAATTTGGCAGGAGCGGAGGGATTCGAACCCCCGACCGCTGGTTTTGGAGACCAGTGCTCTAGCCAGCTGAGCTACGCTCCTGCGGGCAGCAAGCACGCAGCCTTAAAAACACGGGCCACCGCTTCTCCGCAGCACTCAATCATACCTTGACGAATGCTGACCGGACAAACGGCGGCCCACCTGGTTTTTTTCGGTTTTACGTCGGACTGCGAAAACGCCTACAGCGCCGCGCTGTCCCTCTCGCCGGTGCGTACCCGGATCACTTCGGAAACGGGAGATACGAATATCTTGCCATCGCCTATTTGACCCTCTTCACCCGACTTCGCCGCTTCGATTATCGCGTTCACCACTGCATCTTTCATGCTGGCACTTACAACCGTCGTGATAATCGACTTCGGTAGCGCCGCACGGGTTGTAGTGGTCGCACCTCTTCCGGTGAACACCTCAACCCCCTGCTGGGTTCCCTTACCCGATACGTTTGCGACGTGGTAACCGCCGCATCCGGCATCGATCAGGGCGTCGACAACCGGGTTGACACGCTCGGGCCGGACTACTGCTTCAATTTTGATCATGATCACTGTTCTCCTGCTGCGTGACCGTTCTATTGTCGATCACGCAGCCTGGTAGTGCGAATAGACGCTAGTCGGCTCCATCGCCAACATAGGCGCGCTCACCGTGGAGTGAAACGTCAAGCCCAGCATCTTCGGCAGCATCATCAGCCCGGAGACCCAGACCAGGTATTACGTCAAGAATCTTCAGAATTACGAAGGTCACGACGAACGAGTAAGCAATAGTTGAGAGTACCGCTACGGCGTTGTAGCCCAGTACTTTGGCATCGCCATCGATAAGGCCAATCCCTCCGACTACGAAGATACCCGTTGCAAGTGCGCCCCAGATACCGCCAATTCCGTGTACGGCCATTACTTCAAGCGCATCGTCAAATCCGAACTTGTGTCGAATTCGAACTGCGTAGAAAGTAAGCACTCCAGCGCCAAGACCGATTGCGATCGCACCCATCGGGCCAACGAAACCAGACGCAGGCGTTATCGCCACAAGTCCGGCAACCGCACCGGTGGCAGCGCCAACCGCGCTCATCTTGCCGGTGTGGATGTGGCCAAGTATGACCCAGACAACCAGCGCCATGGCTGCGGCGGTATTGGTTACCAGGAAGGCTGAAATCGCCAAGCCGTCTGATGCGAGCCCTGAGCCGGCGTTGAAGCCGAACCAGCCAAACCACAGAATGCTGGC
The DNA here is from genome assembly GCA_913048295.1 of uncultured Dehalococcoidia bacterium. Taxonomy (GTDB): domain Bacteria; phylum Chloroflexota; class Dehalococcoidia; order Lucifugimonadales; family Lucifugimonadaceae; genus Lucifugimonas. The sequence continues at coordinate 34,089 of CAJWWK010000017.1, read as the reverse complement.
ACCGAGAATCACAAACGGTACGTTGTGAGGCTCGACGCCACGGTCAACGCCGCGGCGCTTGCCGACCAACCAAGCAGCTGCAACGGCTGCTACACCGGCGTTGATGTGAACGACCGTACCACCAGCGAAGTCGAGCGTACCAAGTTCGAACAACCAGCCGTCACCTGCCCATACCCAGTGGGCAATCGGGGCGTAAACGAATGTGACCCACAAGACCAGGAAAATGAGGTACGTGGTGAACTTGAAGCGTTCAGCAATTGCACCGGTAATCAGGGCCGGTGTGATGATAGCGAACATCATCTGGAATATTGCGACCCCGAGGTCAGGCACTCCAGCACCATGAATATCCGTTCCTGTGGCCGAGACATCCTTGAGGCCAAGGAAATCAAAGTTTCCGATGAAAGGGCCACCCTCGCCGAATGCCAGGCTGTAACCCCAGAGCACCCAAACGACCGAGACAACTCCCATTGCGACGAAGCTGTACATGATGGTGTTGATTGCGTTCTTACCGCGGACTAAACCGCCGTAGAAGAACGCCAACCCCGGAACCATGAACAGCACAAGTGCAGATGCGACTAGCATCCACGCTACTGATCCAGAATCCATTACAAATCTCTCCCCCATTTAAACCTGTCATTAAGAGTTCAGATCAAAAGTTATGGCCTAAATATTTCAAGAATGTTGCGGGGGTGTGACGCCCCTGTTACACCTGGATGCAGTTGCAAAATTCAGGATTATCTGGCGAGAAAGACTGGTCTTTTGGACAAAAGTCGGTAAACATACGTGACAGATGATTATCGATTCACACTGTCATTCATGGGCCTACTGGCCATATCTGCCTGCCGTTCCCGACCCCGAAAGTCATGGCGCGGTCGAGCAGCTGATCCACCAGATGGATGCCAACGGCGTCGACAGGGCGACCATCGTGTGTGCCCAGATATTTCAAAATTTCGATAACAACGACTACGTTGCCGCCGCACTTACGCGGTACCCCGACCGGCTGGAGCAGTTCGCCGATGTCGATTCGATGTGGTCCGACACCTATCACACGTCCGGTGCTGCGAACCGGCTTGAACAGGCCGCCGAAAAGTGGCCCATGAAGGCGTTCACCCATTACGTGGCAGGCGAAGACGATGCCAGCTGGTTCAATTCACCCGACGGGATTGACTTCTTTAAAACCGCCGAACAGCTTGGCCTGATCGCCAGTATCGCCCTGGCACCGCACCACCAGGGGCAGTTGCGCAAGGTCGCCGAACGCCATCCCGATCTGAACATCCTCTGCCACCACATGTCTGGGCTCCGAGCCCACGGTGACGACGTGCGGGCAAGCGTCGACAACGTGATCGAATCGAGCAAATTACCGAACATCTACCTGAAGTTGTCGGGATTCCACTACCTTACCGACACCCCGTGGAACTTTCCGTATCGAGATACCAGATGGGTGTACGAGGAGTGCTACCAGGCATTTGGCAGGAATATGTGCTGGGGTTCCGATTTTCCGGTAGTCAAGAAATCGATGACCCACCTCCAGGCGCTTGAGGCTTTCAGGACACATTGCGATTTCGTAACTTCCGAAGATCGCGATGCAATTCTGGGCGGGACGCTCGACGGATTGCTGGCTGATTCGCGCAACGTGAACAAGGTGTGAACAACCAGTCCCGGCCCCCACGATAACAGGGCACCCAGGTGCCAAATCGCCATTTCGCTCTACACGGTTCATTCGAAATGAGCCATAAGTACTACGCCTACTCGTAGATCACCCATGTCGTCGGAACCCGCGGCCAGTACAAAGTAGTGGGTAGAAGTCCTGCCCGTCATTTTTACATTTGACGGTGCCTGGATGCCGGGTGGTTTTGTGTGGAGAGCACCAGAAGGTATCGGCCGCTGCGTGATTCAGGACGACTAAGTCGGAGCTGGCGAACCCGGTTCGATTGAGATAGGACTGTACATCCATGCCCGGCGGCAAGGTTGGGCACACGTTTATATGACAACAATCGACTGGCGATCTTTATGGCGATTTCTTGACTACTCTGGAGATCAATTCTCCGCGGTTCAGTCGGTAACTCTCCGCGCTCAGTTTGCCGGCATGTCAAACAATCCGGTGATGCCGACCCTTTCACCGGGCGGCACAGATTTCACCTCTGTCGATAATTTTTTTTGTGCGCGCGCGGCATGACTATGCCGGTCACCTCAATCCCGAACCGCCAATGCGACTGGCTCGAAGCGCATGGGCATGGGTAATTTGCAGGTCGATCCATCCGAGTTCGACATGGTCGAGTGCGTGACTGAGCTGGCCGAAAGTTTCGCCCCGATCTACGATCAAAAATCGCAGAAACTGCATCTCGCCACTCCCCCTGGCAAGGCGCTGATTTTCGCTGACAAGAACCGGATTATGCAGGTGATTACCAACCTGCTAAGTAACGCTTCCAAGTACTCGCCGGAGTCAAGAAATGTCTGGCTCAGAGTGGCAAAGGTCGACGATCATCTTGCGTTCGAAGTCAAGGACGAGGGCTTTTGCATCTCACAGGAAGATCAGAAGAAGATGTTCAACGCCTTCTTCAGGGTCGATAGCGAGGAAACCCGATCAATCGAAGGGACCGGGCTTGGCCTGGGGATCGCCAAGGGGATCGTCGAGATCCATAGCGGCCAGATGGGAGATGGAAAGCGAGCCGGGAGAAGGCACAACGTTCAGCTTCGAGATCCACAACCTGGAAGCCGATTCGCCAGAAGACCCAAAAGACGAAGAAAAACCAGTCGGCCCGAACGCGGTCGCTGCCTGATCGGATTCACCCGTCACGGCGGAGGAAGCGCCGTCCGGCGACGAGCCCAACAACTGCCAGCAACCACATCCCGGCTGTGCCATCCACTGAACCGGCGACCGGGGCCGAGCACACACCACCCGGCGCACCCTCTTCGGCTTCATCGCCGGAGTCTGATTCGGTCGGCTCGTCGCCAGTACCCTTTTCATCCACGGCAACTTCGGCCTCAATGGCTTCAGTCGGCTCCGCTATCTCCGCCGGATCCAGCGCTTTGACCACTTCCTCGCCATCTGCGCTATCGTCCGGTTCCGGTGTTGGCTGACTCGACTCCGGCGGCAGCGTGAGCAGTTTGTATCCCGGTGTCGGCTCCGCGTTCGGTGTCGGTGTGGGGCCCGGTGTCGGCTCGATGTACGGATCGGCGCCAATCGACTCGCGCCAGCGATTTTCGAGCCCGTCTAGCTCGAAGCCGTAAACATTGCGCAGTGATGCATCAATACCAATGCCCGTACCAAGCGTGGCGAGGAGTTGGGGCATCCGCTCTTGACCGAATTCATCGATCATATACTCGACCACGCTGCGGCCCTGGCCGTAAGCCACAAGAGTCAGGTTAGGATCGCCGGGGAACGATATCAGGGACTTAAGAGGGATAAGCCGGTCGGTTCCCTCAGCCCATTCGAGGTAGCGCTGGTACGAAACGGTCTTGTCGAGGTTGCCGTACTCGGCCAGTCCTTCGTTAAGCCAGAGCGGAATCGGACCGCGGGATCCGCTCGCCCGCGCGGTCAGAATGTGTGTCATCTCGTGGGTCGCAGTGCCAATGTCCGACCTGCCGGCGAGCACAATGACAACACTTTCCGAATCGAACGCCTGCCCTTCAGTTATCAATTCGCGGCTGGTGGCGAGGCTTCTGGCAACGACCGCCTTGATCATCTCGGCGTTGTTGTTGTACAGGGTCATGATGATCCGGGTTTCGATTTCCGCACCGGTTACCGGCCCCATGATTTCCAGCGATTCGACCGCGGCTTCGGCAAGTCTCTCTGCCCTTACGCGCACCGGACCGTGGTAGAGGATCGTTATCGCCCCGAGGTTCACTTCTTCCCATTCAAAACGCGCGTCATCAAATCGGAATGTGTTTCGCTCGGTCAGAATAGAATCACCGTTTTCGTCGGTGATCTCGAACCAGTAAACGATCATCGTGCCGGGTGGGATGTAGCGACTGTTGGTGTTGGTCCGCTGAAACAGCTCGCCGTTCACAAGCGGTCTCGTCGTCTGATCGATGTCAAGATAGGCGTACTGCGTTGTGCCCCGGGCCCCTATTTCATAGGTCACGCGGATATCGTCGATCCGGAAATCCGACTCGACCTCGAGTTTGAACCGCATCCCCTCAGGGAACTCCGATGTGGCACTGGTTGAAATAACCCTGATTGCATCATTCGATTGCGCTGAAACAGGCGTCTCGGTTGAGAGGGTGGCAATCAACACGGCCATGGCGGCGAAAAATGCCCCCACAACTACGGCGACCTTGCAGGGCGACCTAAAAATATGCAGTCGAGTCGAACTCAACGGGCTTCCCAACTGAATACCAGAAAATGCCGGTTCCATCCGTTTTACGTTATCGCGTGGCAATTGGGATGCAATTTCTGGACTATTCGGGACCGATTGCGCGCCAGGCGTCGATAAAGCGCCAGGTCGCGCTGAGTGGTGTTCCCACACCGAGAATCCACAGCGCGACTAACGGATACCCGGCCACGAGGGCCACCACCAAGACGACCACCCGTTCGGGTCGGGTGAGAAAGCCGGCCGTGCCTTTCACGCCCATCCCTTCTGCCCTAGCCCGCACGTAGCTGACCATCAACGAACCCGCCACAGCAACGAAGGCAAGTACGACACCCGTGTCACTGGCCCCGGGCCCAGACAGGAAATAAATCGCCAACCCCACAAGGACTGCCACTTCGGCCACGCGGTCGAACACCGAATCCATCAAGGCGCCACGCTTGCTCACCCGCCCAGTGGATCGGGCGATGCCACCGTCGAGCAGGTCGAAAACCGAACCGACGAGCACCAGCAACCCTGCCACCAGGAACTCACCTTCACTCACGAAATAGGCCGCGATAAAGGCGATGAGCAGACCGACAAACGTAGCGCTCGACGGAGTGAACTTCAGGGTGACCAGCAGCGAAACTGCAGGGCGCTCGAACCACCTCGAAATCGATCCGCGGACCGCGTACCGAACCGTTTGCAGGTCGGGCAAGTCCTACCAGCCCTTGAACTGTGCCGGCGGTACGGGCTGCGTTTCTCGGACCTCTTCGTAGAAGTCGAGCACCTCGTCGGCAACGCGACCCCAGCGGTACCGTTCCACGGCGGCCCTGCCATCGACACCGAACTGTGTCCTCAACGCCGGTTTCTCGATAAGCAACTTGATAGCGTCGGCAATCGCCGCTTCATCCTTGGGCGGGACCATCAGGCCTTCTCGCCCGTGGGTCATGACCGATGCGAATCCCGGAATATCGGAGGCGATGATCGGGGTCGAAGCCGACATCGCTTCTATGATGATGAACCCGAAGCTTTCTTTGCCAGTGTTCGGTGCAAGGAAGATGTCGGCATTCTGGTAGTAACCCGGCAGCTCTGCCTCGGAGACCGGCCCGACAAATACCACATCGTCCAGCGAGCGCTCACCCATGATCCGGTACGACTCCCTGTCGGGAACACCTGCTCCCACCACGATTAATCGAAGGTTCGGGTATTCCCATTTCAGTAGCGAATAAGCTCCGAGTGCATAGCGAAGGCCCTTTCGTGGCTCATTCACCCGACCTACGAACACCAGGTTCATCGCATCGTCTTTGAGCACGCTGGGTATCGGGCCCGGTGCCGAGAACTTATCCACGTCCAGACCGTTCGGAATTACCCGGTAGTCGCCCTTGAAGTACCGGTTTGCGAAGTGTTTTGCGGGTTCTGATACCGCGATACGACCGTTCAACCGGATGGCTCCCCGGTTCAGGACCTTCTTCCAGAACATGTAGCCCTTGCCCCGGCCTTCGTTATAGGCGTGGAACGTGCCGATTGTCGGAGAAGGTGAGAAACGTGAGGCGGTGAGCGCAAACATCGGCATCAGGGGTTCGTGAATGTGGACGATGTCAAACTGCTCGTCATCGAGCATTGTCTTCAGCCGCCACTCATGCCAGACGGAAAACGAGATCCTGGCTATCGACCCCGCACTGGGAATCGGCACAGACCTGCCGAACGTCCGCAGGTCGACGTCGCCGATGTCCACGGCTGGTTCGTTGCGGGTGCAGGGTGCGAGGATGGAAACTTCGTGCCCGCGGGACTTTAGTTCACGACTGAGCGAGGCGATGTGGCGCTGCACACCACCGGAGTGAGCGAAATCGTAGGGCGAAACCTGCGCAATCCTCAAGCCAACGTCCCCGTGCGTAAAAACAGAAGAATAAAAAACCGGGCGCTGCCGCCGGTCCAAGATGAGGCAATCATATTGGATAACCAGCGGCGAGCACCAGTTTTTTAGAGACGAAAGCTACTCAGCTTCGGAGTCGTTCCCATCTGCAAACAACTCGACTGCACGGCGAGCGTCGTCGTCACGCATCTGGATTGGCGGTGACTTCATGAAGTATGCAGAGGCCGGTTCAACCGCCCCGCTCACACCCTTGTCGAGGGCAATCTTGGCGCTGCGGATGGCGTCGATGGCCACGCCAGCCGAGTTCGGACTGTCTTCAACTTCAAGCTTCAGCTCGATATTGAGCGGCTGGTCGCCCCACGAAGTGCCCTCGAGCCTGATATAGGCCCACTTGCGGTCTTCGAGCCATGGGACGTGGTCTGAGGGGCCGATGTGCACATCGTCGGTCGGCAGCTCCTTTTCGAGCTGTGACTGGACGGCCTGGGTCTTCGAAATCTTTTTCGACATCAGGCGGGAACGCTCGAGCATGTTGTAGAAGTCAGTGTTCCCACCGAAGTTCAGCTGGTACGTCCTGTCCAGCCGTACCCCACGGTCTTCAAACAACCGGGCAAGCATACGGTGGACGATGGTCGCACCGACCTGCGACTTGATGTCGTCGCCAACGATCGGCAGGCCGCGGTCGGCGAAGCGCTTCTGCCAGTAGGGCTCCTTGGCGATAAATACCGGGATGCAGTTCACAAACGCACAGCCCGCAGCCAGCACCTGTTCGACATACCACTTGGTCGCCTGCTCGGAACCGACCGGCAGGTAGTTGATAACGACATCGACTTCGCGGTCACGGAGGATTCCGACAATGTCGGCGGTCTCGCCCGATGCCTTGTCGATCACTTCTTCAAGGTAGATGCCGATGCCGTCGTGGGTCATGCCACGCTCGACCTTAACGCCAGTGTGCGGTACGTCGTAGAACTGGAGGGCGTTGTTGTTCCTGGAAACGAGGGCTTCCGAGAGGTCGCGGCCGACCTTTTCCTTATCGACATCGAATGCAGCGACGATGTTGACGTCGCTCAGAGCATATCCGCCGAGGACGTTGTTCATAAGGCCGGGGATCTTGGCCGAACCTTCGTCGACTTCGCTGTACTTGTACAGCCCTTGAACGAGTGACGATGCACAGTTTCCCGTGCCGATGATCGCGACATTGATTTTGCCCAAGACCGTACCTCCGGAAGTTACGAGCTAATTTTGAGTGATCGCTGCCAGTCGGCAGCTCACTCCTTCGGTAACGAAGGCAAGGATATTTCTTGGGCAGCGCCCTCTAGCGGTAGTTTTTCGCCAAATTGCCCATTAAAGTTCCCAACAGTTCCGGAACTAAATCGTCACCTGCATCGCTTCGGCGATGTCGGCAAGGGAATGCGTCTTGATGTAGGGGTTTTTGCCGGACCAGATGTAGTTAAAGTGCTGGCGGAGGATCTCGGCATAAGAACTGCCCGAGGTAAGTCGGAGCATGGGGACCAGCCCATCTATCGACGAGCCGTCAAGGGCTGAAGCGGGTTTGCCAAAGTGGTAGGTCTCGAGGAAACACGACTCGGCCGTCATCACCAGGTAAACCGAGGGCCAGTGATCGACAAACCGTACGTCGATTCCGAAGTGTCTGCGAGATTCAGCCTCTTTTTTCATCGCGGCGATCACGTTGAGGCTCCGCCAGCTATCATTGTAAAGCGGCCCGCCTTTGAAACGCCCCTCATCCGCGAACTGGGCACCGTCCTCCGCAACAGCCCTTGCCCTGGCAAACTCGCTGACCGGGTTGACCAGTATCGCCCTGACCTGGACTGCGCGGTCCTCCGAAGCCATCTGCCGCAATACTCGCGCGTGACCAAGATCTCCAAAGAATTCTCTGAGACCAATACCCTGGAGCAACACTTCACCCCGCGCGTAATCGAGCGAAGCGGCAATCGCTTCCGCCGTTGCAGGGTCGGAGCCTCTGGGCCCGAGGATACCCTCCACACCCTGGTTGATCGCGCCCGAAATAATGCCAGTGAACCGGTTCAAGGCATTGGCATCTGAACTGCCAGCAGGGCCTAAGGCTGTTTCAGGTTCCGGTGTCACGCCAGGTGTCATTGCCTGTGACGAGATCGCTGAATAGGAGTGTCTCGGAGCGAGGATCGACTGAATCGATTCCTCGGTAATAATCCACGTTTTACCGATACGCGCAGCCGGAATTAGTCCAGACCCAAGCCACTTGTAGACAGTTTTTTCGCTGATGTTCAGCTGTGCAGCGACATCACGGACTCGCAAGTTCATCACTGTTCCAACCAATACCTAGTTAGTAACCATACCTCCTAATAATTCCACAAAAGTAAGTATAAAGGTAATTTATTCCTATATGCGGACATCTTGAACGCGTCGAATATTCCTTACTCCCCGGGTTAATGAAGGAGGGGGGGTCGTCGTTGACGTCAGTGTCCGACAGAGGGCTTCACCTACGGCCTAAATCCTCTCCAGGGCAGGGAGGGGGGACTGACGACGGGCTACCAGCCAGCGGCAAGGCCATCTTTTCTCGGCTCAGAACCTGCAGTCAGCACACCGGTTTCTGGATTCCTAGAGATTACCTGTCCGCCACCGAACCCGGTACGGTCGTAGCCTGATTCAACGTGAACGGTGTGGCCGCGAGATTCAAGCTCCCTGATCACAACGGGCGACAGGTCTTCCTCGACGGCCACGTCCTGGTTGCCCGTGACATCGATCTTGAACCTGGGCGCGTCCAACGCCTGCTGCGAGTCCATTACATGGTCGACCATGTTCGATACGACCTGCAGGTGGCCCTGTGGCTGCTGGAATCCGCCCATGACCCCGAAGCTGAGCCACATCTCGTCGTCTCTTGTCGCCATCGCCGGGATGATCGTTTGGAAAGGCCGCTTGTTGCCTTCAAGGTAATTGGGGTGGTCGGGGTCGAATGAGAACAGTGCGCCCCGATTCTGAAGTGCCATTCCGAGATTCGGGACTACTAGACCGGTTCCGAAGCCACTGAACAGGCTGTTGATGAGCGAGCAGGCGGTGCCTTCTCCGTCGACGGCAGTCAGGTATACCGTGTCGGCCCCACCCATCGGGTCACCGTAGGACACGTTTGGATCTACCTGGATTCCTGATATCCCCGCCCTGCGCCTGTTGGCGTAGTCCTTGGTGAGCAACGGCCCGATCGGCACTTCGGCGACGCGTGGGTCTGCAACGTACTGGAGCGCATCTGCGTAGCCGCGTCGCATCGACTCGATCAGGTAGTGATACCGGTCTGTCGATTGTGGTCCCATCGATGGAAGATCAAATCCCTCGGCGAGATTCAGGGCGATCAGCGCTGCGATTCCCTGTCCGTTCGGCGGGCATTCCCAGATGTCGACGCCGCGGTAGTTGACACTGATGGCTTCGTCCCAGTCGGAGTGGTGGGCGGCGAGGTCTTCCGTAGTAAGCCAGCCGCCTTCCGACTGGATAAAATCGGCGGTCTTTTTTGCGATTTCGCCCTTGTAGAAAGCTTCGCTCCCACCCTCGGCGATCATCTGCAAGGTACGACCCAATTCGGGTAGGCGAACAACGTCGCCGTACTGTGGAGCCTTGCCGCCGGGGAGCATTTGCGCGCCGGAGGGTCGGTGGCCCAGTTTTTCGGCACTTTCGGCACTTTGCCAGCCGTTGGCGATAACCTCGGAGACCGCGTAACCGTTCAGCGCGTAATCGATGGCAGGTTGCAGCACTTCGCGAAGCGTCATTCGGCCGTATCGGTTCAGCGCGGTCTCCCAACCGTCCACAGTGCCGGGCACGCTCACCGCAAAATGGCTACCCGGGCCGTTATTAGGGATCGAGTCGTATCCGGCTTTGCGAACATCATCGACGTTGGCAGCAGCGGCCTGGCGGCCCGAGCCATTCAGGGCGATAACTTTTCGTTCGTTCTTGTCCCAGATCAACGCGAACATGTCACCGCCAATGCCGGTTGACATTGGCTCGACAACATTGAGAACGGCGGCCGTTGCAACGGCCGCATCGACTGCGTTTCCGCCATCTTTGAGCATCTGCAATCCGGCCTGCGCGGCGAGTGGCTGACTGGTTGCTACCGCGCCTTTTCGAGCGATAACTGCAGACCTTCTGGACTGGAAATAACTCATCGAGGATGCTCCAAAGGGGATGGCGTTCGCATATTCATTGCGAGTTGGTAAGTCGGCTCGGGCCATAGTAGCACCGCCTCTGGTCTGCCACTGCCAACGGGCGTACAAGGTAACGAAAACGGGGTTACACGGAAACCGCTACCGGGGGTATCGATACCGTGTGGGCTCCGGGTGGCCGTGAGAACGTATTGAGAGGGGTCGCTATACCGTGTAGTCGACACGGAAACGGAAATCGCAGGGGCGCCCCGCGGGTCAGCGTGCGCGCGGGTTGAGCACGTCGTTGAGTGCATCGCCGATGATGTTCCAGCAGAAGATCATCAGCCACACGACTGCGATCGGCGCAAGTAACTGTTCCGGGTGATCGCGCAGGACCGACACGCTGGTATTGCCGCGGGCCGTGACCTCCCCGATCATGACACCCAGGCTCGGTCGCGGGGGTTGCACACCGAGTCCGAAGAAACTCAGGATGACTTCGGACAGGGCGATGGATCCGATACCGAAGCTGACCGCCACGATTACGGGGCTGACGACGTTCGGCAGTATGTGGCGAAACAGAATCCTGGGGGTTGATGTGCCCATTGCGCGGGCTGCTTCCACATATTCTGCCTCGCGCAGCGCCAGCACCTGCCCCCGCACCAGCCGCATCATCCCGAACCAGCTCAGGGGCAGCAGGGCTATTCCGATGACCAGATAATCGACGATGCCAGAACTGACCAGTCCAGAAATTCCAGTTGAATCTTCGATGTTGCGCGCAATTTCAACAATTCGCGGTCGCAAAGTGGCAGCGAGAAGAATAATTAAAAGGATATCTGGAAATGCCGAAATCACTTCCCCGATTCGAGAGATGACGGCGTCGATCTTGCCGCGGAAATATCCTGCTACCAGACCCATCGTCACACCCAGGAACAGACTGCCGGTAATGAACGTGGTGATCGTGATGATGACAGTGGTCTGGATGCCCCAGACGACTCTTGTATAGATATCACGGCCGAGGCGGTCGGTACCGAGCCAGTTTTCGGAGTCGGGTCCATGCTGGGTTTTGAACAGGTTCGTTTCCTGGTAATCGTGGGTCTGGATGACCGGGGCGAGGATTCCGAGCAGGTAGATGATCGCCACAATGGTCAGGCTCACAACTGCGAGTTTGCGCTTGCGGAAACGCGCCCAGACGTTTCGCCAGTGACCCCGGTGGGGAAGCGATGGTGCAGTCGGTTCAGAGTCTCCGGTGCCGGAATCGGTGCCGGATGTGGAAGTCGTCATGCGCCTAGTTCAACCTGATTCGCGGGTCGATGATGGTGTATGCGATATCGATTACCAGGTTTGCCAACACGAGCATCACAGCGCCGATCAGCACAAACGCCGTCATCACAGGAAAATCACGCTGAAAGATGGCATCCAGCGCAAGCCTGGACACACCGGGGATGCCGTATATCAACTCTACGATCAGCGAGCCGCCCAGGATACCGGCCATTGTGAATCCGAGAAGAGTCAGAATAGGCAGTAGTGCATTGCGGGTGATGTGCCGGTAATTGACCACAAAATCAGACATCCCCTTCGAGTAGGCAGTTCGGACGTACTCCTGTCCGATCACTTCGAGCGTACTCGCCCGCATATGCCGCACGAAGATCGCAGCCCCTGGAATACCGATCGTCAGCGCAGGGAGGATGACCTGCGTTGAGAACATCCCACCCCACCCGGCGGCTGGTACCCAGTGGAGTTGCACTGCGAAAAACAGGATCAACAAAGGGGCGGTGAAGAAAACCGGCATTGCGTAGAGAACCAGCATTGTTATGACAATGGCTGGATCGCGACTCGTACCCTGCCGTTTAGCAGCGTAGAACCCGAGCGGCAGTCCGATAGTCAGGGCGATAACCGATGCAACGATGTTGAGTTGCACGGAAACCCAGAGCCGCGGGCCGATGAGAGAAGTGACCGACTTTCCGAGGTAGGTGTAGCTCTCACCCAGATCACCCTGAAGGGCGTTTCCTATGAACCGGATATACCGGATCGGCAAGGGGTCGTTCAGGCCGAGTTGCTCGCGCAACTTCTCGATTCGCTCCGGCGTCGCGCGATTCTTCAGTTGAAGTTCGGCCGGGTCGCCCGGTGCCACTGTGCCCATGAAAAACACAAAGAAAGCCGCCAGCAGCAACAGGATGGGCGTCCAGAGCAGGCGTCTGAGGATGTATGCCAGCATTGGCGGTCGCAGTCCTCCAGAATCGCCTGAAACTTAGATCGGACAATTAGCCGCTGGAGAAGCAAATCCGTCTCCAGCACCGAAAGGCCAAAACACTCCGGCTAAGGCATGTTACATATACCGCCGAATTTCCGGGGCAACTCTCACCGTGCCAGCCGAGTGGATCGCCTGGGTTAGGGGTTATTTGTCGATCCAGACATCTTTTAACTTGGCGATCGTCAGCGATGAGAACCTGTAGCCCTTTACCCAGGGCTTGATAAGTGCCTTCGAATCGACACCCCACCACAGTGGCAGCCACGCTGCATCCGAAACGATTATCTGTTCTGCGTCGTTGTAGAATCCAACCCGCCGCGTGGCATCCTGCTCGGTCTGTGCCGAGACCACATATTCGTCCACCATCGGGTTCGCGTAGCCACCGTAGTTAATGGCGCTGTCCGAACGGAACAGTACGTCAATGAACGTCTGGGGATCGGGGTAGTCGGCCTGCCATGACAGTCCACTCCAAGCCTGAAGTCTGCCCCTGTGGAGGTCCTGGATGTAGGTCGCCCATTCAACCTGCTGGATCTCGATTTCGATCCCGAGGTTCTGTCGCCACATATCGGCAACTACCTCGGTAGTCAGACCGGGCGAGCCACCGGTGCCAGGCACGGTAAGGACGATGCGGGGACGTGTTGAGGCATCGGCGTAGGCAGATTGGGCGAGCAGGTCCCTTGCGAGTTCAGGATCGAACTGTAGACCCTTGATTTCAGGCGAGTAACCGGGGAATCCGGGCGGAATAATGCCATACGCGGGCTTCACGAGATTTGAGAAGACCTGATCGGCGATGAGTTGTTTGTCGACTGCGTGATTCAGGGCCTGACGGAATGCGGGGTCATCGAATGGTGCTTCTTTGATGTTGAAACCGACATAGGAAACCGCGAAATTCGGCGGCACTTCGACGAGGTCTTTGTTGATCTCTTCGGTGGGATCCTGTACACGCTCAAGGTCGGCAAGGCCGACGCCTGTCGTATCGATTTCGTCGTTTTCGTACATCGCCATTGCGACACCGCCGGCAAGGTTGAAGACGACTTCGTCGAGGTATGCCATACGGTCCCAGTAATTTTCGTTTCGTGCAAGCCTGATCCGCTGGCCGATTCGGTATTCTTTCAACCGGAACGCGCCGGTGCTTACCGGGTCGTCTGTCCAGTTCTTACCGAGAGATTCGACATTATTGCGGTTGAGCACGAACGCGGTCGGATAGGTCAGCTTGGCAATGAAGTATGCCTTCGGGGCGTCGATCGTCAGTCGGAGGGTCCGCTCATCGATTACCTCGATGCCAGACGCCGAGGTGGCATTTCCATCCACAATGTCCTGAATACCTACGATATCCCCGAGGAACTCTTCGGCAACTGTCGATGCGGTGTCCGGGTGGGCTGCACGCTCGAACGACCATTTGAAGTCCTGTGCGGTGACGGGGTCACCGTCGGAGAATTTCAGGTTGTTTCGGAGTTTGAACTCATAAACCGTGCCACCGTTTGAGATCGACCAGGATTCGGCGAGGTCGGGTTCGAACGGATTCAACGTGTTGGGGCCAAGGCGCACCAGTCCCGAGAATATCTCGATGACGATTCCGTACGATGTGCCGTCTGTCACCAGATGCGGGTCAAGTGTCGGGGGGTCGCTCCACAGGGTGTTGAAAATACCGCCCTGTTTCGGGCCCGAGTCATTGGCGCTGGCGGAGCTATCGCCAGCCTGCTTCAAGTCGGGCGCAATCGCCGGCTGGGTCGCCCTCGCTGCGGGTGCTGTTGAAGTCGGTAGCGCCGGGGCCTCGGTGGGGGATCCCGCATCGCCGCTGCAGGCGACCGCTGCCATGAGGCCCAAGCTCAGTACTGCGCCGGCAATCAGTTTTCGTGTCAAATTCGAGCCTGAAATCAAGATTCTGTCCCGTTCACTTCTGTCTACTAGGTAACTCTTACGGTAATTTTTGTGTAATGGTTTTGGGCTTTTCGATATTTATCTTGTTGTTGAGACTAACTCGGGATTAGGATGTTGCTTCGGCCGCTGCTGATGCAGATTCCATTTGGGAACTGAGGTACGACTTCAGCAGCTCATCGAGGTCGCCATCGAGGACGGCCTGCGCATCGCCGGTCTGGAAGTCGGTTCGGTGGTCTTTGACCATCTGGTATGGGTGCTGCACGTAGCTCCGCACCTGCCTGCCGAATTCGGCCGATACATGCTCACCCTTCAACTTGGCCCGTTCTTCGGCCTTCTTCCGTAAATCGAGATCCACCAGGCGGGCCAGTAGTATTTTCATGGCGACTTCACGGTTCTGGGCTTGCGATCTTTCGTTTTGAACCGCTACGACAAGATTAGTGGGCAGGTGAGTAAGCCTGATGGCAGTCGAGTTTTTCTGCACGTTCTGGCCACCGTTGCCACTTGCGCGGAAGACATCGACTCTGAGATCGTCGGGATTGATTTTGATCTCTTCAGTTTCGTCGGCCTCGGGCAGGACTTCGACGAGAGCAAAACTCGTGTGGCGTCGGTGGTCGGCGTCGAAGGGTGAGAGTCTGACAAGCCGGTGGACGCCGCGTTCCGAGCGCAGGTAGCCGTAGGCGTACTTGCCATCTATCTTGATGGTGGCGCTTTTAATACCGGCTTCGTCGCCCGGAGTCAGGTCCATCACCTCTACCCCGAACCCGCGCCGTTCTGCCCAGCGGGTGTACATGCGCACCAGCATTTCGGACCAGTCCTGGGCGTCGACACCACCTGCGCCTTGCTTGACGTAGAGGATTGCCGGGCGCGTGTCGTATTCGCCACTGAGTTGGAGTTCAAATTCGAGTGAAGCCACGATGTTCGAGTAGTTTTTCAACTCGGCGGCCAATTGAGTCCCCAGCGTGTCGTCGTCTTCTTCGAGGGCGAGCGCCAGCAGTTCGGCCGTGTTGGCAATATCGCCTTCGAGGTCGGTCCAGGTCTCGAATTCGCCTCGCACTGCCGCCAGATCACGCATCATTGACTGAGCGTGTTGCGGGTTATCCCAGAATCCAGGAGCGGTCGCCTCTTTTTCGAGCGAATCGGCCCTGCGTTGGAGTGCAGGCAAGTCAAAGTCGCCTCACGATCTCGCCGACGCGAGATTTCAGCTCTTCAGCGTTGCTGAGGAGCGTTCGCATATTCGAAGTTGTTGGTTCGTGTTTCGCCATTGCTGCAGGAGTCGATTTGTAATCCAGGGCGGTTTGCTTCTGTTCCATGCCGATTTTATGCGGATGCAACCGCTGAATTATAGCAACTGGCGAATTGACATCGACTGGATTTTTTAGGTCACAAATGCCCATATTGTGGGCCATGTGGCGTAGTTCGATGTTATCTTTGGCTCATCGGGGCGTGGCGCAGTCCGGTAGCGCATTGCACTGGGGGTGCAAAGGTCACAGGTTCAAATCCTGTCGCCCCGACCATAAGGAAAAACCGAAATGACCCGTCACAACTGGCGGGTTTTTTCATTGCGAAATCAGGCGGCCGACCGGAGCTGGTGCGTTGGTTTTCTGACCGACAGGAACACCAGGGCCGCGGCGATGAGCAGCCCGGATCCCGTCCATAAAACGAGTTCGTATGAACCCGTTTCGTCTTTGACCCACCCGGCAGCCACCGGGGTAATGAACAGCGCGGCATTGTAAATAGGTGAGAGCATGCCCCGGATGGTGGCAAAGCGCCTTCGTCCGAACAGATCGCCAACCAGCGCCCAGTTCAGTCCCGACCCGATTTCGGTACCCGTAAAGAGAAGTAACGCGGCAAATATTGGCCACGGACCGTCGACCACGTTCAGCAACATGAGCGATGCCGCGGCAGAGGTGTAGCAACCTGCAAGAAGTCGCTGGCGGCCCAGGCGGTCACTGAGCCATCCGAAGAGGATGATAAGCGGGACGGAGCACAGTGCGAGCAGCCCGATGAGGTTGGCGGCAGATTGTTGTGATTCGCCCTTCCAAACGAGGATTGGCACGAAATGCACGAAGATCGTGCCGTGCACGGACATCCTCAGGACAGTTCCCGCAGCGAGCGTCCAGAAAGCCCGGGTGCGAATCGCGTCTCGCGGTGTCCACTCGTCATCGTCAACCTCGATTTCGGTGTCTTCAGGCGCGGTTCCGGTCGACCGGGTTGGATTTCTTTTCAGCGGGTCACCATCGGGTCCGATCCCCATCGACTCTGGCGAACGTTTATATACAAATGCGAGTGGCGTGATGAATACGATCATCCCCACACCTACCCACAATGCAGCCGTCTGCCAGCCCCAGCGGAGCACTGCTACTGAGAGGAGCGGAACCATGAATGCACCGCCCAACCGGAAGGCTGCGCTGTTGATCGACATCACCATTCCGCGACGGCGGGCGAACCATGTGTTAAGCGCAGAGGTCGAAGCCTGCATGAAGCTCGACGACGCACCTATAGAGATTACGAACAGGTAGACCAGCAGGAAAGCCAGGAAAGTGTTGGTCTGCGCAAGCCAGACGTAACCGATTCCGGTCATAAGCGTGCCGATAAACATGAGGCGACGGACGCCGTACCGGTCGATCAGCCAGCCGGTGAGCGGCCCTATCAGTCCGTTTTCGGCCCTTGAAAGTGCGAACGGCATCGCGGTTTGGGCCGAGGTCAGCCCCAGGCTCTGCGATATGGGGATAAAAAATACGGTGAATCCCTGCCAGTGGAGAGAACCGCCGAACCCGTTCGTAAGCGCCGAGGCTGCAAGGATGTTCCAGCCGTAGAACCTTTTCCTGGTGCGTGGTTTCGTATCTGCAGCGACTGTTTCGGCTCCGGAAGTTTTCACGCTTCGTTACTTCTGGTCGCTTTGGCGAGACGGTCGTACATGACGATGTTGACCGTCATTCCCAGGTTCAGTGACATGGTTGTCGGTATTTTCACGATGAACTGGCATTTGTTCAAAATTTTGGAGCTTATAGAGCCGTTTTCAGGCCCGAATATATAGCAGGCGCGCTCGGGGTGGACGAAGTTGACCAGGTTGGTAGCGTTATCGGTTATTTCAACGGCGACCGGGGTGCAGTCGTTCGGCATGGCATCGAAAATTTCATCTACTTCTAGCACCGGGACATGCCTGTAGGCACGGCCAGGGTCAGTCGAGAGTTTCTGCACGTTGATCTTCGGGTCCGCACCCCCGAGGATGACCATTCGGGCGCCAAAACCGAGGGCGGCCCTGAGCGTATGGCCGACATTGACGCCATCGGTTGGTCGGTCGAGCGCGATACAGGCGAAACCGCGCTCGGTGAGGCTCGATGTTCGCTCTACTCGTCTTTCGAACCTCTTTTTGGTCGGAGGCTCACCGGACTCACCGCCATCAGTCGCTGATTTCGTATGTTGTTCCGGGGTGTTATGAGTCATGTCGCATCCGGAATATCGGCCGGCGGTCGTTGGTGCCAGTCGGTCAGGGTTTCGTAGGCACTACCGACTCTGAGGACGGTCACTTCGTCAAACGGGTGACCGGTGATCATCATGCCGATCGGCATTCCGCCGGTGCTGAAACCGCAGGGAACTGAGTGTGACGGCTGGCCGGTCACATCGAAAACACCTGTAAACAATGGAAGCTCAAGCCCGCCACCAGGATTGCCCGGTGACGGCGTGCAATCGGCGATGGTGGGTGTCTGAATTGGCACTGTCGGAGTGATCAGGACATCGACCTGGTGCATCGATTCTGCCATGTGATGATTGAACCATTGACGCGCGCGCTGCGCCCTGATGTAGTCGATTGCCGAGACATTGAACCCCGATTGAATTCGGCTCCGCACGGCGGGTGTGTACAGATCGGCGTGCTCGGAGATTATTTTTTCGTGAACTGCAACAACCTCGCAGATGATCACGCCCAGATTTATCGCACGACCTTTTTCGGCCCACGGCATGGGCAGTTCAACGATTTCGGCACCGTTGCGGGACATGAGGTCGATGGCAGTACGGACCAACGCGAGGACTTCAGAGTCGACCGAATCACTGAAAAAGTAGTCGGTCGGCACGCCGATTTTCAAACTTTCCAGGCCCTCCGTGAGCCCCGAGGTGAAATCCGGAACTGGCTCGTGCGAAGAGGCCGGGTCACTTGCATCGTGACCCGCCAGCACGTTCATCATCAAGGCACAGTCAGCGGTCGTGCGGGTCATGGGGCCGATATGGTCCATGCTCCACGACAGGTCAAGGACTCCCGACCTGGAAACACGACCATACGTTGGTTTGAGCCCGGAAATTCCGCAGAGTGACGCTGGCATACGCACGGAGCCGCCAGTATCGGTACCCAGCGCGGCGGGGATCATCCCGGATGCGACCGCCGCGGCCGAGCCAGAACTGGAACCGGCTGTGATATGCGTTCTGTCCCAGGGGTTTTTCACGTCGCCGGTCGTGGGGTTCAGTCCCGTGGTTCCGATAGCAAACTCGACCAGGTTGAGCTTTCCGATGAGGATCGCCCCGGCCGCGCGAAGTTTTTTGGCGACCCTTGAATCGGATTTCGCGATATTGCCGGCGAGGACTTTCGAACCACCTGTTGTTTCACGACCCGCGACGTCGATCAGGTCTTTAAGTCCGACTGGAATCCCGTGCAGCGGCCCCAGATAGCCGCCGGATGAGATGGCTTTTTCGGCTGCACGAGCGTCGGCAATTGCCTGATCGGACCAGACACCGAGAAAGGCGTTCAGTCCATGTGGTCCGGAATCGTGCTGTGAGATTCGGCTGAGTGATGCTTCGACAAGCTCGACTGGCGATAGTTCCCCACGTTCGATTTTCGGGGCGATCTGGGTGATCGAGTCGTAGGTGGACACTGGTTCAGTGGCTGGTGCCGGAGCTGGTTCAATGTTCGACATGTTCAGTCAGAATCTCGCCCGACTCGCTCCTGTGGGTGACCGAATATTTTTGGGGTGCCACCGCCCGAAGGTGTCGGCACGAAAATAGCCGCAGCCTCAAACCCTGTCGTGTCGATCCCGCGAATAGTCGAAATCGCGGCCGCGACAGCCTCTGCGAACCCGCCGATTTCAGCGGCGTCACTCATTGAAATATGCAACCGATTTTCTTGTGCGCGTTCGTCGAATTGTTGGGCGTCGTTACTCGTTGCCATTTGCAGACCTCAAAAAACGTTTTTCAGTTGCACGGCAGTATAGACCTGTGCTCTTTAGGTCGTGCTAGTCTGATCGTTCCATGCAGATCACAGAGACACTGGCGAGGCTCGTTGCCGAGGCGCTGGAATCGGTCCAGACATCGGGCGCGCTTCCCGCTGCCGGCGATGTTGCAATCAAGATCGAGCGGCCAAAACTTGCCGAGCACGGCGATTTCAGCACGAGCCTGCCACTGGTGTTGGCTCGGACGATGCGGATGGCCCCGATTCAGATTGCCGAGGCGATATCGGGAGCGGTTCCCGAGCACGAAATGGTCGGCAAAGTCGAACACGCAGCGCCGGGTTTTGTGAACTTCACGCTTTCGACTGCCTGGCTTCAGTCGCAGGTCGATGTAGTTAGGAAGGTCGGCGGCGCCTTCGGTTCGGTGGAGGTCGGTAGTGGCAAGAACGTTCAGGTTGAATTCGTAAGCGTGAACCCGACCGGGCCGCTCCACGTGGGGCACGCCCGGGGCGCAGTAATCGGAAGCAGCCTGGCAAACGTGCTTGAGGCTGCCGGATATGACGTACAGCGGGAGTACTACGTTAACGACGCAGGGAATCAGATGAGGGTGTTTTACGACACCCTGTATTCCCGGTACATGCAGGCGGCCGGGCACGACGTTCCACTTCCCGACCCAGCTTACCCGGGCGAGTATTTGCAAGAACTTGCAGCCGATTTACTTAATGACCTGGGTGACAACGCGGTTTCGAAAGACAGGGCCGATGCGACAGCCGAACTTGCGCCCGAGGGATTGAAGCGGACGCTGGCTGATATTCGCCGCGTGCTCGAATTGCTTGGGGTCACTTATGACCAGTGGTTTTACGAGGGCGAACTTTTCAGGACGGGACGATTCGAGCAGGTGCTGGAACTACTTGAAGATTCCGAGTTAATTGTTGAGCGCGATGGGGCCAAGTGGTTCGCGGCAACAAAGCTGGGTCTTGAGGAAGACATCGTTGTTATTCGCAGCGGGGGCGGCGGTCCAACATATTTTGGGACGGATATTGCTTATCACCACCAGAAGTTTTTCGAGCGCAAGTTCGATCGGGTCATCAACGTTTGGGGTGCTGACCACCACGGTCATGTCGCCAGGATGAATGCGCTCATGCAGGCTTTTGGCATCGACCCCGATCGGCTCAGGATCATCATCAACCAGATCGTCAATTTCAAAGACGATGGCGAATCGGTCAAGTTCAGCAAACGCAACAACGTTATGGTGACGATCGAGGAATTGCTCGACGAGGTTGGTGCGGACGCGTGCCGGTTTATTTTCCTGAGCCGGTCTCCCGAATCGCACATGGAGTTCGACCTCGGGCTGGCAAAGTCACAGTCATCCGAGAATCCCGTCTATTACGTCCAGTACGCGCACGCACGCATGTGTTCAATCGTCAGGGTTGCCGACGAGCGCAAGATCGGGTTCGATTCCGCCGACCTTTCACTGTTGATCCACGAGCGTGAGCTGGATTTGATCCGCAGGTTGATCGAGTTGCCAGCGGTGGTGGAGCGTTCGGCCGAGAGGTTGGAGCCGCATCATCTGCCCCACTTCGCGATGGATCTGGCGAAGTCGCTGCAAAGGTTCTACGAATCTTGCAGGGTCGTGTCGTCCGAACCCGAGGAACTTGAAATTTCTCGCGCACGCCTGCAGTTGGTCGACGCGGCTAGAGTGGTGCTTGGGCGGACGCTGGGGCTCATGGGAATGACCGCGCCGGAGCGGATGTAGCGGGTTGTTCTCCTTGCTGGCGTTAAGTTCAATCGGCGTGAGCGAGGCCGGAAGCCGTGTAGCGGGCGATTCGGTTGACATACGACGCGGCAGCGCGGCTCATTAGTTCGGCATGTCTCGTACGGATTTTCCCGATCGCTTTTCCGGGTGTGCCCCGCACCAGTGAGTGTGCCTCAAACACGGAGTTTTCCGTAACAGTACTTCCGGCAGCGACAAGGCAGTTGTCTCCAAGAACGACGCCGTCGTTCAGCGTCGAACCGTTCCCAATCAGGCTCCCGTCGCCGATATTCCGGGCGTGACAGACAACGCCATGCCCTATCGTGACGTTATCGCCGATCTCGGCATCGGCGTCGGCATGCAAAACAGAATTGTCCTGGATGTTGGTTCCGGCCCCGATTTTAATCTTGCCGGAGTCGGCGCGAATTAC
Organism: uncultured Dehalococcoidia bacterium; assembly: GCA_913048295.1. GTDB lineage: Bacteria > Chloroflexota > Dehalococcoidia > Lucifugimonadales > Lucifugimonadaceae > Lucifugimonas. Next base: position 12,335 of record CAJWWK010000017.1, on the reverse strand, counting down.
CACCCCGGGCCACACGCTTGAGTTGGGGCCAAGTTCGACATCGCCAACGATATAGGCAGCTTCGGAAACGAATGCTGTTGGGTGGATTTTTGGGGTTATTCCGTCAAGTGCTCGGATCAATGTGTCGGCTCTCCGGTCTCAGCTATCTGGCAAGTGGGGGAACGACAGGTCGAGGACCTGGTTGGTGGGTTGTGCTATGGCGCTCCATTCCCAGGTTTGATCGGCCTTTACATGATCGCCCTCGCGAGTGCCGAGGTAGAAGCCGATCACGCCGTGCTCGATATCGTCGACGCTTACCGGGCCAAGAATCAACTGGACGTATTCGCCTTCAAGTGTCGTTGAATTTCCAGAACCGCCGTGAATGAACTCTGCATAGATCGTCTGGTCGGCAGGCCCGGGTTCACCGGCAACGGTGAACTTGCCCGCAAAGATTATCGGAAGCGGCGGCGGCCCCGTAATCGGGGTGAAGAGGTCACGGTCGTAGGGTGTTGGCTCTACATCAGATGTGCACCCGAGGATCACCGCGACAAGCAACGCGGCGATGATGAGGATCAGATGGGGGCGAAGTCTGGGCCAGGCCGGGTGCGTGCTGGTTGCTCTCGAACTGGAATTTGCATCGGATGACCTGATTTTAATCGAGATCGCGTGGGGGTACTGTGCAGACAAGTTAATTGGGCTCAATGTGTCTAAACTGGGGGGTGTTCCGTATGCCATGTAGTGGCACGTTCGTATGCTGCCGCCGCCTGTATTACCACAGTGTCACCAAACAGCGGGCCGATGAACTGAAGCCCGACCGGAAGACTTTCTGACATTCCTCCGGGAATCGATATTGCAGGGAGACCCGCGATGTTCACGGGGATGGTACAAACGTCGTTCATGTACATCCTGAACGGATCGTCGGTCTTATCCCCGATCTTGAAAGCAACACCTGGTGAGGTGGGCGTGACGAGCGCATCGAACTTCAGGAAAGCGTCGGTGAACTCGCGCCTGATAAGCGTCCTGACCTGCTGTGCTTTTTTATAGTAGGCATCGTGGTATCCGGCCGAGAGGGCGTATGTGCCGAGAAGGATTCGGCGTTTTACCTCTTCACCAAAACCGTCTGCCCGCGCCGATTCGGTCGCTTCCGCAGAGGTTTTCGAATCCGTGGAGCCGAGGCCGTATTTGACGCCATCGTATCGCGAAAGATTAGCAGACGCTTCAGAAGGGGCGATGATGTAGTAGACAGCCAGTGCGTGGTCCGTCAGCGGCAGAGAGGTTTCGGAGATATTGGCTCCGAGATCTTCAAGCGTTTTCAATGACGCTTCGAATGCTGAACGTACGCCCGGTTCGATTCCATCGACCAGGTACTCGCTGGGAACGCCGATGTTCATCCCGGATACCCCAGCCTCCAGGTCGTGGCCGAAGTCAGCAAACGGTGCGGGTACCGATGTCGAATCGCGGTGGTCGTGATTCGAGATCACGTTAAGCGCGTCGGCGCAGTCGGCAACGCTGCGGGTCATGGGGCCGATCTGGTCGAGGGAGCTTCCGAATGCGAGCAGACCGTACCGGCTCACAAGGCCGTATGTTGGCTTCATTCCGACGACGCCGCAAAGCGCGGCGGGCTGCCTGATGCTGCCCCCGGTATCGGAACCGAACCCGACGAAACATTCTCCTGCGGCGACTGCTGCCCCGGGTCCGCCCGAGCTCCCGCCGGGAACGCGGTCGGTATTCCAGGGGTTGTGGACCGGGCCGAACGCGGAATTTTCGTTTGAAGAGCCCATGGCGAACTCGTCGAGGTTGCCCTTGCCCAGAATTACTGCGCCTGATTCCTTTAAGAGTTGAACTGCGGTGCCGTCGTACGGAGGGATGTATCCCTTGAGGATTTTTGAGGCCGCGGTGGTTTCAACACCTTGTGTAGAGAAGTTGTCTTTGACCATTACCGGGACACCGGTGAGGGCGGTTGGTTCCTGCCCACTGCCCCTGAGCCGTTGATCGGCGAGCTCCGCCTGCTTCAGTGCGCGTTCTGGCGTGAGAGTAATGAACGAGTTTAAATCGGGTTCGAGCGATTCGATGCGATCGATCATCAGGTGCGTTGCCTCTACCGATGAAAGTTCCCGGCTATCAAACCTGGATCGGAGTTCGCGTGCTGTGGCAAAGTGGAGTTCGGAGTTGGTTGACCGTGTTGTCATTCGAAATTCGTGTTACCTGAGGGCAGTTATTCAGAAATTTGTTTTGTGGGTGGCGTTATTCCAGAACCGGGCGGACTCTCATAAATTCGCCATCGCGATCGGGAGCGTTCTGGAGCACGTCTTCCCGTTCCAGAGGCGGGTGTGGCTCGTCTATGCGCATAATTGAGTGAACGTCGGTGGTGTGGCCGGTTGGCTCGACACCTTCTGTATCCACAGAGGCGAGCGCTTGAAATTGACTGAGTATGTTCGTGAGCTGAACTCGCATTTTCTCAGCCTCGGAACCGGAGAGTTTGATGTACGCGAGTCGAGCGATGTGGGAAACGTCTTCAGGAGTTAGAGGGTCCATTGTTTACCAAGCCGATATCTTGCGTCTGTGAAATCCGACAAATCTGTAGCACCCGGCCGTGGCGGCGTTTTGGTGTTTTCTGGAGGCGCACGAATGCCTGTCGAAGCAAATCCCAGGTGACCGAAGCCAGATGATTACAGGAAGAATTCAGTTGGAAAGTCGTGGTACTAAATCGAGTGTAGCAGCGGCCCGCTGCGCCGGGCGGGGTTAACGAAGCGGACTGAACACAACACCTGGATGTTTGACACGCCCGATTCCGGTTGCCTAAAATCGAGTCCCGTGTAGGGTTACTCCGTATCTAGCAATTCCTGATGCGAGCAACCCTGCCCGAGGACGCGAGCAATCTCTGCAAAGTGCCGCCTGAACCAGATATCGGACCTGAAATCAAAAGCTCCGTTATCCATTTTTACCTGCTTCGACAGGCGGTTGCGCATCCCCCCATCGACACATTATTTGTTTGAACCGCCTGTCGTAATGGCTGGCCACGAGACCAGCGGATCTGGTGGAGACAGCACTTGAGCAAATTCATTTTCGTAACTGGCGGCGTTGTGAGTTCCCTGGGCAAGGGTATCGCGGTGGCCTCAATCGGGAGGATGCTGAAAAGCCGGGGTCTTACGGTTTCTGTATTGAAACTCGACCCATATTTGAATGTTGACCCCGGCACGATGTCGCCTTACCAGCACGGCGAGGTATTCGTGACCGTGGACGGCAGCGAGACAGACCTCGATCTCGGGCACTATGAACGGTTCATCGATGTTGAGCTCACGGCCCTCTCGAACGTCACGGCGGGTCAGGTTTATTCAGAGGTGATCGCAAAAGAGCGTGCCGGCGAATATCTCGGTGGCACCATCCAGACCGTGCCCCACGTAACCAACCTTATTAAAGACCGCATCCTGATGCTTGCCGAAAAATCGCAGGCCGATATTGTGGTCGTTGAGGTTGGCGGAACGGTTGGTGACATTGAGGGACAGCCGTTCCTTGAGGCGATTCGCCAGGTCCGGAACGTCGTGGGTCGGCAGGATACCTTCTATATCCATGTGACCCTGCTCCCATACCTCGGTACAACTGGCGAATTGAAAACCAAGCCGACCCAGCACAGCGTGCATGTTCTGCGCGGCATGGGTATTCAACCCGACGCCATCTTGTGCCGGGCCGACCACGAGGTGGGCGATGATGAGCGCAGAAAGATTTCGCTGTACTGCGACGTTGCCACCGAGGCGGTGATCGGATTGCCGACGCTGCCGAGCGTTTACGAGGTTCCGTTACACCTCGAGGCGGAAGGACTTGGCGATATTCTCATGAGGGAGCTTGGTCTGCCAGATTCCGTTGCAGATCTCGATTCGTGGCGGTCGATCGTCAGGGTCGACGAAGAGGAACACCCTGAAATCGACATCGCCCTGGTTGGAAAGTATGTCGAGTTAAAGGATTCGTATCTGTCGGTCGTGGAAGCGCTGCACCACGCCGGTATGCACAACGACCGAAAGGTAAATATCCAGTGGATCGCGGCTGAAGACGTGGAAAAGCACGGTCCGGAGCTGCTGCTGGGTTCGGCCCAGGGAATAATTGTCCCCGGGGGGTTCGGCGAGCGCGGGCTCGAAGGCATGATCGCCACCGCGAATTACGCCAGGACTTCGGGTATCCCGTACCTGGGCCTGTGCCTCGGGATGCAAATCATGGTTGTGGAGTACGCAAGGAACGAGCTCGGAATTTCAAATGCGTCGTCGCTTGAGATCGACCCTGAGGCGGAGCATCCGGTGATCGCGTTCATGCCAGGGCAGGAGGACCTCCATTCGACCGGTGGCACCATGCGGCTGGGCGTTTACCCATGTGTGCTGAAGGAAGGAACACTCGTGCGCGAGGCTTACGGTAAAGAGCTGGTGAGTGAGCGGCACCGTCATCGCTACGAATTTAACAACGATTACAGAATTCAGTTGGAAGAGGCGGGGCTTATCGCTTCTGGAACTTCCCCTGACGGCAACCTTGTAGAAGTTACCGAGGTGTATGATCATCCGTTCATGATCGGCAGTCAGTTTCACCCTGAATTCGCCTCTCGGCCTGAACGGCCGCACCCGCTTTTCAGAGAATTTATCAGGGTTGCCAAAACGATATTGCGTGAGGGTGGGCAGCACGACTTTTTCGAAGGCAAGTAGCGCCGCTGCCGTTCGAAAACGGGGAGATCGCCCCTGGAGTTGGAATTCTTTCGCGTAAGTTTGATAACATTGGTTGTAGTAGGCGGATGAGTCCATCACGGATTCTCGCTGAATTGGTTACTTCGCCCAGCATTATTGCGAATCGTTAGATCACGGTTGGGCTATCCCTTTACAGGAAACAAGATGTCCGCTCACGCGGGTGACGCTGCCAGTGATAAAGCTGGATGCGGGACCCACAAGTCGAGCAACCACATAGCAGACTCGTCGACGACTGGCTGAAAAAATGCACGGTCGATTTCCTAGTACGACTAGTCTCACTCACTTACCCCATTTTTTCTTAAAGAACATTTTCTGTATTTGAAGTACGCGGTACGTCTCGATATCGAGGCCCAATCAACGTGCCAGCTACAGATGATTCGTTTCAGGAATAACAGCAGCAGGAGGAACCTAAGCTGACTACCCAAACCCGATCCCAATCCCAATCCCGTGGTGGTCGTCGTAGGCCAGGCCGACGTCGCCCGAGGGGCGGTGGTGGCGGTGGAGGACGGCCCGCCGGATTGCCAGCGGACAATTTCGAGGTCGATGAGAACACTCTTCCCGATTTAGGGAATCTGGGTGCAAAGACCAACGATGAACTCCGTCAGATTGCGATAGACAAGGGAATCAAGCGAGTTCCGATTCAACGGACCGAGCTGGTGATCGAAGTCCTGGCGAATGTAGCGGAAGAGACTAATCAACTGGTGGGTGCCGGAATCCTGGACTTGCTTGGCGACGGCTACGGATTTCTACGGACGCCCGGCAAACGGGGCGATACTGAGGACATTTATGTTTCCCAGAGCCAGGTACGTCGGTTCGGGCTGCGCCAGGGCGACATGATTGCAGGACAGGTACGGCCCCCGACCGAGGGGGAAAAGTATTTCGGCTTGATACGCGTCGAGCTCGTTAACGGTTACGACCCTGAGTCGGCCATGAAGCGACCGAAATTCGACCAGTTCACCTCCATTTATCCTGACGAGCAGATCATGCTGGCGACCACGCCAAAGATGATGTCTACCCGGATGATCGACATGGTGGCACCGGTGGGCAAAGGCCAGAGGGCGCTTATAGTGGCGCCGCCAAAGGCCGGCAAGACGGTGCTGCTCAAGCAAATTGCGGCCGGGATTTCGGAGAACCATCCTGAGATTTACATCATCGTTTCGCTGATCGGCGAGCGACCTGAAGAAGTTACTGACATGCGCCGCACTATTAAAGGCGAGGTGTTCAGTTCGACTTTCGACGAGCCTGTGGAAGACCACTGTCGGACGGCAGAGGTCGCGCTCGACAGGGCGCGGCGGCTGGTGGAAAGTGGCGAGAACGTGGTGGTGCTTCTAGACAGTCTCACCAGGTTGGCCCGTGCCTACAACCTGTCGGTCCCAAGCAGCGGCAAGACGCTGTCAGGCGGCATGGACCCCAACGCCCTTTACCCTCCGAAGCGGTTCTTCGGTGCCGCCAGGAACTGCGAAGATGCGGGCAGCCTGACGATTGTTGCCACTGCATTGATCGATACCGGTTCGCGACTTGACGACCTCATTTATGAAGAGTTCAAGGGAACCGGGAACATGGAGTTGCACCTCGACCGCCGGATGGCGGACCGGAGGCTGTGGCCAGCTATCGATATCGAGAGGAGCGGTACTCGTCACGAGGAACTGCTTCAGGACGAAAGTACCCTAAAGCAGATCTGGTTACTTCGCCGGATGATGGGAATAATTGGCCAGGACTCGAATAGCCCGACCGAAGCTGCCGAGCGAATCCTGGAACGAATGACACGTACGCAGACGAACGAAGAGTTCCTGGCATCGATTACAAAGCCCGAGAAAGTTTAGTGGCACGGGTGCGCGTCGCGTGCCAGAGGCACACATAGCGCGATTCGTTGCAGATGTGTAATTCTCCGGTAACGCAAATTCGCTTTATATTGTCGTGGGACACATTGACACTCGCTCTGTAGGCTATTTATAGTTCAGCAGAACTGGTTTTCAGGTCGTCGGTGCGCATACCCGGTAACGGATGCGTGTGCACCGTCATAGTCGTGAAAATCGACGAAGGCTCTATACCCAATGGGTTGACATCGTACTCGTTGCGATGGTTAAATCGCTTGGGTTTGTCCCGAGGTCTGGTGCCGCGCTCGCTGGTTGGTGTGCATTTGGACTGAAACGAAATAACGGAACCGGCAAACTTTCCGCATCTTGCGGAGAGGATAAATAGATATAAGAGATCTCCGGGTTTCATACCACCAGGCAATGGCGGAAGAAGATTATTTCTGCCTTCTGCTGTTGTTGTGGGTAAAAACGCGGATGTAAGGGGGACTGAAGCTGTGAAGCTTTCAGTGAAATTGCTTTCCGGACTGGCGCTCATGGCACTGGTCGCGGTAGCTGTAATAGGCCTCTCTAACTCCGCCAGTGCGGCAGTGGACGGCAAGGTGTATGTCACCAACTCGGCGTCTCTCCTGACCACGGAGTCGGGGAGTCCGGCCGTTCCTGCCCGTAAACTTGCTACCACGGTGTATGGGACCTATGCGTCGTTAGCAACGACTGGCACGAGCGCACGTGACATCGTCACAAACTCGGACAAGTTCATCGTTACAGTTGTCGACGCAGACCTGAACATAACCACGACGGTCACGTCGGGTGGGACCGGTTACAAGGTAACGTCCAAATTTATCGTCGACGGAAGCCAAAGCCCGAATGTTCTCAACATCGCTGGCACCGGCTTTGACTCACCCGGTGAGCAGGTTCGGGTAACACTGACTCAATCAGTTGCCAGCCCGATTATCGGTGGTGTCAGCACAGTAGCCGTTCTTGTAACTGGTACGAACACAGTCGTAACCGGCGTCGTTGTCGTGGGCATTTACTTCGCGGGTGACGGCACTAACGCGCCCATCGTCACACTTGCTCTCGCCTCCGGTACTGACGGCGCTCAGGATGCTAGCTATGCTGCATCCGTATCTGGAAGGGTAGACATCCGCTATTCGTCTTCGGACAAAGATCAGATCACGGCCTCTATCAAGAGCGTCGTGGACGTCGTCGGTTCCGTTATCACTCTTACTGAGACCACTCGGAACAGCGGCCGGTTCGAAGGCACCGTCTTGGTGAAGGAGCGCCAAACCAACTTCACTGTGGGCACCGACACTGTCCACGCGACTTCCGGCGGCCTGGCGGTCGTTCCTGCCACGATTCCTGCAATCGGTGGTCCGATCACTATCAAGTACGTCGATGCCGTGACCTCTGGCTCGGCGACGAATACTTCTCGGACCGCGACGTATTCAATTGACGTGACGCCGCCGACGGCCTCGATCTCTGCTCCAGTGACTGCTTCAGAGACGCAGAACCGTCTGCCGGCGTACGCTGGCACCCTCACCGACACCGAGTCTGGTCTCGACGTCAGTACATTCAAACTGTTAGTCGACCAGACCACCGATGCGGTGAACGGCACTATGGTGATCGCGGCCGGTGCAGTTCGAGCTGATGGCGGGGCCGTTAATGCGTTCGTAATCACTGGAACGGCAGCGAGCATCAGCACCACAGCCTGGGTTGATGCCGAAAAATCGCGAGCGTGGACCCACACCCAGGCCACCACTCTGCCCACTGGTGTTGCCGTCCCGAACAACATTGTTGACTTCCAGGTACAGGTTGCTGACCTGGCCGGTAACTTCGGCTACTCAGATTCCAGCACTACTGTCGGTGGTGAGACAACTGGTCGACACGGCAACCAGCCGCACACGATCAAGGTCGACCTGGTAAACCCGTCGTTTAGCCTGGCAGAATCCGGTATTGGTCAGGACACGACCGTCACGCCGGCTATCGACAAGGCAAACGTCCGTACCTCGATCAAGGTCACCTTCGACGGCAACGTCCAGGCAACCTCGGTCGCCCCGGCTGACTTCTCGGTTACGCTCAGCGGTACGGGTGGCGCTACTTACGTGCCTGACACCGTCGCGGTGACGGGCGCGGTCGTTTTCCTCGAACTCCCCGCGACCATCCCGTCGGACAACAAGCCGGTCATAAAGATCGTGGGCACGATCGAGGACCTCGCGGGTAACTCCGCCAGCCAGGTGGCGTCGATCACAGCGCTCGACAAAATGGCGCCGGTCATTACTGTCGTCCGGTCTCTTGGTTCTGGCACTGGGACCGGCACTGAAGCAGCCGACAGCCTGACCAAAGACAAGATGACCGTTACGATCACTTCAGACGAAGCCCTTCAGGCCTCGCCTGCCATCACTGTGACTGACCTCACATCAACCCTAACCAGCGTTACCGGCGTGGCAGGTAACATCCTGTTGAGTTCTGCTACCATTTCGCAGGGTAGCAACGTCTACAACGTCGTACTTACCAAGACTGGAACAGCCGTGACAGGCGCTCGGGCCATAAAGGTTGTCTCGAAGGACTCGGCGGGTAACGAGGTCACTACCGGTAGCGACATTGTCAAGGCATACCAACTCGACCTCGAGGTAAAAGCCCCGACGAGTGTTCCTGTCTCCGCTGGCACTACGACTCAGTCGAACCCGTTCCTCACGACCGACTACCTGGCCGGTGGTGAGACTGCATCGGTTACGATTACGTCTGCCACGCTCCAGGAGGCCGCGCTCACGGCGGAAGACGTGACGGCCAGTGTCGTTGCTTCTGCTGACAGCAAGACCTTCTTCTTACAGCCGACGACCGCGCTCAACAACGCCAAGTACACCTACGTTGTGAAGGCCGTGGACGCCGCTGGTAACAAACTTACGACTACAACCACGTTTACCAAGTCCGACCGGAAAGACTTCGTGCTCACCCTGTTCGCAGGTTGGAACGCAGTTTCCGTCCCGTCGAACCCGCTCGTCACTGAAATCGGCTCTGTACTGACGAACGAAGGTATCAAGCAGGTTGTTGCCTACGACGCAACCACGCCTTCACAGCCGTGGAGAATTGCTTCGAAGGTTGGCACCGGCGAGTACAGTTCGCAGACCGAACCAGGTCTGACGAGCGTCGAGGCTGGTCCTGGTTACTGGGTTGAGACTTCTGACTTCGAAGACCAGACCATTGCCCTTGAGGGCCCGACTGGTCCTGGCGACGCCCAGCCCAGCCTGACCACGATTGCAACCGGCAGCGGTTGGAACTTGGTTGGTGTGGTCGACCAGAGCCGCACGCTGACTCAGAAAGCCAACAAGGATGGAACCCTGACACGACCGGATGCTGCTGGTACTACGCCGGTGAACGTCTCTGTTTCTTCGTACTTCAACACCGTGAATAACGGTCGATCGTACGTGTTCAACACCGTTCAGTCTCAGTTCAACGAACTTGGATCCGCAGATACCGTAACCATTGGTTCTGGTATCTGGGTGTTCATCAGCGCACAGGTGAATGGCAACTTCCCGCCGATCGTCCCGTAAAGACGGTTACTCGGGTAAGAACGCTAATAACGGGCGCCCCCCTCCTGGTAATTCGGGAGGGGGGCGTTCTGCTAATACAGAGGGCACATCCAACTGCGGCTGGTGCCGTATTACGGATAGAGGAGGACTGAAAATGAAAGCCAGACTGGCAGGGATGTTTGTAGTGACCGCCGTTCTGGCCAGTCTGTTCGCGGGGCTCGGCAGGCCGGCCAGCGGGCAGGAGTTCCCTCCGAATCAGACCCTCACGTTTTATGGTGAAGTCTTGATATCTGGCGGTACGGACCCCGACGGCATGGTGATTACTGCCCGGATCGACGATTGGGAATCGAAGCCAATCGTTGTCGGCAATCCACTTGAAGGTAGTTATCAGTTCATATTTATCGATGCCCCGTTAGAGCTGGTGGGCAACGAGATAGTTTTCTGGCTGGATGACCAGGTGCAGGCCGACGAGAAATCGATTTTCGCATTCTTGCCCACGATCAAAGATGCGGCCGGGATCGAACAGTTCATATATATAAACGGGCAACTGAGTAAAAGACTGAACTGGCAGCTTAACCAGCAGCGGCAACATCACCTCCGTTTCCCGTCTGCACCGATCGCCACGGCAACGCCTACCCCTGTACCGCCAACTCCCACGAGCACCCCTGTCGTTCTCGGGGCGACATTCTATGAAGGCCGTGTTCGGACCGGATCGATCCCGCCACCCGACGGAACCCTTATTTACGCGGTTATCGACGACTATGTGACCACATTCGCACAGGTGTTCGGTGGCGAGTATTTCCTGACCGTAGACCCATCGCTGGAGAAATATGATGGCGGTACGGTGGAATTCTTTATTGGCGAAGTCAAGGCTTTGCAGTCTGACATGTTCGAAGACGGGACCCACAAGGAGAACTTCCTGCTGGTGTTCCCGCCCCTGCCGACACCAACACCTACTGTTGCGCCCACGGCCACCCCGGTGCCGACCGAGACGCCAACTCCAACGAACACGCCTGTGCCGACTAGCACGCCTGTGCCGACTGTGCCGCCTGTGCCGACTAGCACGCCTGTGCCGACTAGCACGCCTGTGCCGACTAGCACGCCTACGCCGACTCCGGAGCCGACCCGGACGCCAACGCCGACGCCGACGCCAACTGTGGTGCCGACTGCTACGCCCACGCCCACGCCCATCGCCAACTTAACAGCGACGGCCGCGGCATTAGAGACTGCGATAGCGGAAGGTGTGGCGGCGAAGGAAGCTGAAGGGGGCGCTTGCAGCATCCGTGAGGGCGGCCCTGCGGGCCTGGGCAATATTGCGCTGCTCCTGGCACCTCTGGCGCTATTCGCGTGGCGACGGTTCGAGCGCGAGGTACGCAGATAGAAACGCGGTTACGAATCAACAGGAAAGCCCCTGCAGTGTGCAGGGGCTTTCGGTTTGCGAGCCTTTTCAGTGTTGGAATGTGCTCTAACTGGTGCGCGATTGCAGAACGACGACGGTGCGCTCGTCGGGCAGTCCGCTCCGGCTGATGTTCAGCCGCGGGGTCGGCTCAACTTCTTTGACCCCGAGTTCTGTCAGCAACCTCGACATCGCCGCACTTGGCTTGCCCGCTTCAGAATCGTAGCCAGATGGCACGATCATCTTTGGCTCAAGGCTCCTGATGACTGTCGATAACTCTTCGGTTTCGAGTCCCTGGGCTTCCGTGTTGATGATGAGAACATCGACTTTGCTGATCTGCTGAACCGATTGCGCGGATGGTTGGGAGCCGGGATTACCGAGTGTCGCAACCTGCATGCCGTCGGCATCGACGATGTAAACCGTATTTGTGTCGCGTGAGATCGCCGGATCATCGGCCGGGGTGGCGACGCCGCGCACGCTCAGACCGCCAATTTCATATTCGCCGGGCCCGGTCAATACCTGGTGCTTGCCCGCAGGGTGGCTGGCATGGTCTCCCTGACTAAACACGAAGATCGTATTATCGTCTTCGATATCAGCGGGTTTAGGGAGAGTTCCCTGGTGATCAACTACAACCATTCCTGCCGAAGACCGAATTTCAAAAGTGGAGTTGCCCAGCCAGCGGATTTCCATTCGCACGTTCCTCAATTCATACATTGTTGTCGCCCGGTCAACTGACCTTTCAAAATTGGAGAGGTTCTCCGACCCGGGACGGTTCATTTTAAATTTAGCAATGCGCCCGCGAAAGCGTCAACGGAATAACCGCGGCACGGGGCCCGATGGTCAACAGTCAACTGACCTCCGAAACCAATGATGCCCCTGATGAAAGTGCAAC
>CAJWWK010000016.1 GCA_913048295.1 uncultured Dehalococcoidia bacterium | reverse complement strand
ACCTTTTCCTGGCATTTCTGCCTCCCTTCAATTCATCCAGTATCTGATCTTTCAATTGGATACGTTTGTGGGGGTCAGGTCAGTACTCGATCTGATGAATTCTTGTTTGGCAAACATTCGGTCAAGTGATTAATGCTCTCCACACACCTGAAAGCTCGACTGATCGCGTGTTGCACTCCATATCTTGTCTACAGCAGTTTTCGGATTTATAGACCCACTTGCCGAAATGAATACCCAAGCAACACAGAATAGGGCGAAGTGTATTCGGGATGATACCGATAGGGTTACGCATGCTGGCAGTTGACCACATCAAGGTGTTGGATTAAAACACCAGACTTCTCCTGAAACTCGCCGCAAAAACCCACCGCATAGTACCCAGCAGCCAGACAACGGAACCTCGTAATGAGTTGGGGATGCGACAAGGCCTCGGGGGTATCATGTTCGGCGAGCCAAGGTTCACAGATCCGCGGGGACGCTACACTGATGAGAGAACTTACTCAGGCTGAACGCGACGCGCTAGGGCAACCGAGTCCCGTCGATATCACGACCACTGGTCGAAGGTCGAGGCAGCCTCGGAGAATCGAGATCTGGGCGCATATGATCGAAGACAGAATATTTATCACAAGCTCTCCAGGAAGACGAAACTGGTACGCCAACATGTTGGCACAACCCGATATTGTCCTGCATGTTAAGCACGGGACGAAGTCTGACATTCCGGTGACGGCGCGGCCCATTATCGACCCAGATGAAAGGCACGCCACGTTCGATCGCATCCAAAATCTGTCGGTGTATCGGTCGCGAATGACCCTTCCTATCGCTCAGCGAATCGAAGGCAGTTGCCTTGTGGAGATTACGCTGCGCGGGACGCCTGAGCCGAGTCCTTGACGCTCTCTCTGAAGCTATTGTGACCCAGCGCTGAGTTTCTGACAGATCCATTCAGTTCCAACGGGGCGGTTCCGTCAGAACTCAGAGTCCAAGCAGGCGCGAATATGCATTAAACACCAAGGGTGCGGCCGTTGGACCGCACCCTTGGATGGCTTCGTTGTGTAGTTTTGAAAAACTACGTTAGCTGGCTTACCAGCGCTCTCGACGACCACCGCCATCGTTGCCGCCGCCGCGGTATCCACCGCCGCCGCCGCCGCCGCCGCCACCGCCGCCGCCGCCGCCGCCACGCGGAGCTTGCTCCTTGGCCTCGTTTACGACGATCGGTCGACCATCGAGCTCAGAACCGTTCATTTCTGAAATGGCCTGTTGTGTTGGACCCTCGTCCGTGAAGGTCACGAATCCGAAACCGCGTGACCGTCCGGTCTCACGATCACTGATTACCGTTGCCTCTTCAATTGCACCAAACCGCTCGAAAGCTGCTTGGAGACTTGACGAATCCGTCGCCCAGGCTAGGCTACCAATAAATAACTTCTTACCCATAAATCTATTCTCGTTCGTGGGAATCCCATCGAATGTTCAAATTTGAACATATCGAACTGCCGTTACGTACGGTTATCGTCCCACATTCTGTTTCTGCACCAGGCTGCGAAATCAACCGCGCGACATCGTCTTATAGACGAAATTGCGTGGTATTTCGGCCGGGTACTCAATCAAGGATAACCGACGAACGGCGAAAATGGTGATCATTCACGACAATCGGCTTCGGTCAGGAATCAGGCCCGTGCCAAAAACCTAGGTCATGCGTTGTACTGAACCGGCCAAGAGTGGATTCGTTGTCTCAAAAACAGGTGTTTTTGAGACCTTCGAGAAGGTCCTACATGACGATCAGCATAAGTCTCACAGAAAAGATATTTTCGATTCCTCACACGTTGGTTTTGGTAATGCTAGTCTGCCTCGACACTGAGTTCTGACAGAACCCACTGACCCCACTTGTGATATTCGATATGTTCGGGCTTAAGCAGTTCGGCAGCATCGTGGGCCTGACCCACACGGCGATAATCATCCCCGTGCTGATCGGACCGATCATGGCGGGTCTGATTTTCGATTCGACAGACGGTTACAACCTGATGTTCGCGATCACATTCGGGATTCTGATCGTCTCGATCCTGAGTTTCTTGATGGCGAGGGTTCCAACCCAAACCCCTCGGTCCTGAGCGGGGCATTCGACCCGGGTGCTACCGGTGCGATTGGGTACCTGCATTAACGCCCTCTTCAGGATCGTCGTCCGAGCCGTGGGCATGCGATTCGTGGGCGTGGGCGTGCTGCTGCATTTCGACAGCTTGGTGGTTTTTCGACCTGTTACTCAGTCGCCTCGCAACAGCAACCGCTTCCACGATCACGAGCAGGCCGATTGCGGTCAGCACAACGCTGCCGCCGGGGGCAATATCGGCATAAAAAGCAACGACCATACCCGTCACCGCAACGAATATCCCGATGATCGACGAGGCGACAACGGTCCGGGTCAAGCCCTGGGTAACCCGCAGGCTGATCAACACCGGAATTACGATCAGGGCACCGACGAGCAGCAGGCCGACCACGCGCATCGAAACCGTAATCGTCGCCCCGGTCAGAACTGCCAGCCCCAGGTTCAACAGGTGCACCCGGACCCCGTTGATCTTTGCAAGGTCGGCGTCGAACGTAACCTGGGCCAACTCCGAACTGAACAACACCATAAACAGGGCGATCACCACTGCCAGAATCGCCATCCACCAGAGGTCGGTCGTCGAAACCGTCAGGACGCTCCCGAACAGATACGAAAACAGCGTGCTGTTAAAACCCTCGGCAATGCTGATCAGAACAACCGCCACCGCCAGTGCCCCGTACAGGAAAACCGCCAGTGCGGCATCTCCGGGCAGGAGCCTGCGCATTCGCAGTTCTTCGATGGACACCGCAGCTGCTGTCGTCGTCACCAGGGCGACCGCGGGTGCGAATGTCTTTGTCAGGAGGGCGACTGCCACCCCCGCCAGGGCAACATGAGACAGCGTGTCGGCCATCAGCGACAGCCTGCGCAGTACAAGAAACACCCCGAACGCCGGAGCCGTCGCACCCACCAGCACCGATGCGACGATCGCCCGGTTCATAAATTCATACTGAAATATCTCTGGCATAGGGCTAACGGTGTGTGTGCTCGGGATCATGCATCAACACGTCTACCGGGAATCCGTACAGACCCGAAAGCGCCTGCGCGTCGAGTTGGTGCACCGGTCCGTGAAAAACTATGTCCGTGTTGATACAAGCGATCGTCGTGGCCTCACGCATCACAGCCCCAATATCGTGCGAGACCATGACAATAGTGATTCCAAGATCGCGGTTCAAACGGCGGATCATCGAGTGAAACTGCTCTTCACCCGCCGCGTCGATACCGGCCACCGGTTCGTCCATGACCAGCAAGTCGGGGCGGCGAACGAGCGATCTCGCGATCAGCATTCTCTGTTGCTGGCCTATCGAAAGGTCCGAAACCCTGCGGTCTGCGAGCTTACGCACCCCGGCCAGCTCCATCGCGTCGTCAACTCGTTGCGCTGATTTCTTGCTTTTGAAGATCGCAAACGGGTCGAATCCGGAATAGGTGCCAAAACTGACTACCTCCCTCACCGATGCAGGAAACCGGGACTCAGTTGCCTGCGTGCGCTGCGGAACGTAGCCAACTCGGTACCAATCGGTGAACCTGTCGGACGGGACGCCAAACAGCAACACACGGCCCGATGTCGGTTTCAGCAGGCCCAAGGCCAGCTTCATCAGCGTGGTTTTTCCCGAACCGTTTGGACCCAGAATTGCAGCGAACTCCCCCGGCGTAATCGAAAAATTGATATCGCGGACTGCAGCTTCCGAGTTGTAGCTGAACCATGTCTCATCGAAGCGAATCGGAACTTGCTCCGGAGCGAACGATACCGTGGAGTGCGAATCATGAAACTGAGATTCAGTCTCATTTACCGACGCCAGTTCGACGGTGTTATCGTGTTCAGCCATTGATGGTCGAATTACCCGCTGCCAGTTCGGCAAGACATGAGTTACAGGTGATGAAGATTTCCATCCGGTGACCGATAATATCGCCGTCGATCTCGTTCGCCAGCGAACGCATTACCCTCTCTACAGTAGAATGCCTGAACTCCCCTACCGCACCACAGCGGGAACAGACGGTGTGGTGGTGGTGTTCGATGCGGGCGATGCTGTACATCGGCGCGCCATCGAGAATCGGCAGTTTGCAGAGTGCGCCGGCATCAACCAGGTGCCGAATCGTCCGGTAAACGGTTGCCCTGCCCACCCCTGGCAGGTCGCGGCACAGCTGCTCGGCGGTGAACGCATCGCTCAATCCCTCGATGCGGTCGGTCACAGCTGTCCTGGCAGTCGTCCGTCGCAGGCCGCGGTCCTCCAGTGCGTTGCCCAGGTTAACCTCGGCCGACCGGGTTGTAGAAAGCGTTGAACTAGTCATATATGACCTTCACTTACTGATACTTGGTATCAATATCGAACCGTTTAAAACAGTATACATCCCGAATGCGGGGGCCTCGCGCACGAGTCGTGAAGCAGTCCCGACGCTCCCCGGGATACGCCGACGTCAATCGCCTCAGTAAGCCTGGACTTCCATAATCGTCAGCACAGCCGCAATAACCGAAATCACAATTACGGCTGCAACCAGCCTCGCAACCGGCTGCTGGCCGGTTTGAAGTGATACGCGGGGTGTCTCGACAAAGCTGAACGGGCTTGAAACCGCGACCAACCGCTCTCGTGGTGCGATAAAAAATGCGATGAGTCCGCCCGCAAGGAGCCCGCCGATGTGGGCGGCGTTATCGATCCCGCTGACTGAGAGGCCGAAAACAATGTTTATCGCTACTATCACGCCAATCGAAGTCAGCTGCTGCCTGCCTACCTGGCCGAGCAGTCGTCGATTCAGCAGCAGGTACACCCCGAACGCCCCGAATATTCCGAACACCGCACCGCTGGCACCGACGCTGAGATTGGGCCCGGCAACGAAGCTGGCCACGTTGCCGATGACCCCGGCAGCCAGGTAAAGCGCAACAAAATTTCGGGCCCCGAAGATACGTTCGACCATGGAGCCGAAGATGATCAGTCCAAACAGGTTCGTGAGCAGGTGAAAAAAGCCGACGTGAAGGAACATCGGCAGTGCGAGCCGCCAGTACTCCCCATCAGCGATCAACGGGCCAAACTTCGCCCCCCAGTCGATCAGGTTCAGCAGCCCGGCCCGGCCGTCCGTTCCACCGGTAATCAGCACACCGATGAAGAACACTACGTTGAGCGCGGCGAAAAAACTGGTGGCCGGAGCTCCCCGTATACTCGCGGAGAGTGGTTGACGTTGACCGGTGTATTGCCGCAAATTACTCAAACTCCCTTTAAGTGCAACGTGGCGGTTGTCTGCATTTTTGGACGTACCGAAATCGTTGTCCGGTATGCTGAAGACCATCTGATTGGCCCTTGCGAACGTATGGCCAGTGATAAATTGCAGAGCGATAATCCATTCGATTCGTCAAGCACCCAGGGGCGATCTCGCTCCTGCGCATGGCACTCCAGGTGGACCGTCTCTTAGTCACATTACAGTGGTAGTCAATTGACCGAACAGGCGAAACACGAATCCTTGTGATCGATGATGAAGAATCGATCAGGTACGCTGCCGATGCCGGACTCGAGTTCCTCGGCGATTACGACGTGCATTTCGCTCGTGACGGCAAAACAGGGATCGAAGATAAAGCTTTTCTCCCGACCTTCTCCTCGTCGACCTTGTCCTGCCGACTTTCAGCGGGATAGAAGTCCTCGATGCGATCCTCAACGACCCGGATATTCATCGGCCCACTCGAATCGTTCCGATGGCAGGTCATTCCAATCCTCTGCCGGGTCAACTTTTTGAAGATGTCGGAATCGATCGAGTCCTCAACAAACCATTCAAACTTGAGCAACTGAAGACCGCTCTATTCGATTGATGGAGAACGATTTTCACGGTATTTCGACCGATTTGACGATCCCCGGTGAATGCGACTCCTGTCTCATCCGACGGATTAGTGATAGTTCGCCTGTGTTGCACGATTGGAACCCCGGTTCACCCGCAGGCGGTAAAAGGAAAGATTATTCGCCATCCTTCCACGGACAGGAGAAATGCCTGTGCTGGTTGTAGAAGACGATGCCGCCACACGAGATTCCGGTGATGCCCATGCTCGAAGAGCTGGGCATCACCGGAATCGAAACAGCGAACGATGGCGAACAGGCGACCGAGGCACTAAAAAACGCGCTTACAGCACTCTTATTCTCGATCTTATGATGCCGAAAGTTGACGGTTACGAGGTTTTGCGAGCGCTGCGCGATGGGACGTGCAAGCGCCCGGACCGGGTGATCGTAATGACCGCACATACCCAGCCCGCAGAGCTCGACGGAATAGTTGCACCCGGTGCCGCGACGTGTTCATGCCCAAGCCGTTCAGCGTAGAAGAACTGGAATCTATTCTCTCTAATTCGCCTGGATGATGTCCAGCTCGGGCAGATCCTGAAGAACGCCGCGATCAACTGCCAGTGAAAACAGCTTTTGGAGGGCCGCACGACCCTCCTCGCCCATGTCCACAGTATCGTCGTTGACATACATCCGGACAAACTTTTTGCCGTCTTCGGGATCTATCCCCCGGCCAAAGCTCAGGGCGTAATCGAGCGCCTCGTCCTCGTGTTCCCGGGCGTAGTTGATACTCGCCAGCGATGCGTTCGCGATCTGCTGGGCCAGGTCGGCGCCGATGTGCCGGCTGACGAGATCGACACCCAGCGGTATCGGCAGACCGGTAGCCTCGAACCATTTTTCACCCAGGCTCATCACTCCGTGGAAACCCTGTTTTTCGTACAAAATTTGCCCCTCATGAAGCAATATTCCAGCCTCGGCCCGTCCATCGTTCACAGCAGGCCCAACATCATCGAAATCGACGAACAGCGGTTCGCAGTCCTTCGGTCCGAAAATCTGGAACAGCAACCACGACGTCGTAAACCGTCCGGGCACCGCGACGCGCTTGCCTTCCAACTCCGATTCCGACAGCGACCCAAGCGAAACGACCGCGGGGCCGTAGTTGCGTCCCACCGAAGAGCCGCACGACATGATCCGGTAGTGCTCGGCTACCTGCGGGTACCGCGCGGCAGATATGGCCGTTACCGGCAATTTTCCAGTCGCAGCCAGCACGTTAAGCGACTCGATATCCTCCATGCGGTGACCGACTTCGTAGCCGGGAATTTCCACGATTTTCTTCTCCATGGCGTAAAACATGAATGCGTCGTCGGCGTCGGGGCTGTGGCCAAAAATAATCGTGTTGTCGTTGATTGTCATCTGGTCTTTTTCTTCGTACCGTTTGCGGTCAATTCGCGAGTGTGGGCGTCGGCCTTGCGGCAGAACCTTCGACGATTTCATAGTTGGTCAACCGCTGGATTGGCGAGAACCCGGCCTCGGAGATCATCTCGCGAACTTCGTCCTCGGTCGTCCGGTTGTAGAATCCCGCAGCCAGCATTACGTTCTCATCGAACAGGGTTCCGCCAAAGTCGTCGGCACCGAAACGCAACGCGATCTGGCCGGTCTTTTTGCCCTCCGAAAACCATGAAGCCTGTATGTGCGGGACGTTGTCGAGCATGATGCGTGAGAGCGCAATTATCCTGAGGTATTGGTTCGGGCCTGCCTCTTCATCGACGTGCTTTGCAAGCGCCGTGTTGTCTTTCTTGTAGGACCACGGGATAAACGCGGTAAACCCGCCCTCGTTCCCGTTCGCGAGGGCAAGGTCCTGAACTTGTCGGATATGCTCCAGCGATTCAACAACATGGCGGTCCTTTTCAACATGGCCGTACATCATCGTCGCGGTGGTCTTGAACCCAACCCGGTGGGCCGCTTCGTGCACCTCGGTCCACTGGTCGACCGTATCTTTTGGTCTGAACCTTGAAACGACCGCCTTCACTTCGTTGGAGAGGATTTCGGAACCCCCACCCGGCATGGAGCGCTGACCCGCTGCCCAGAGCGCCTCGAAGACCTCTTCGTAGTTCAACTCGGATACTTCTGTCATCCGGACAATCTCGGGTGCCGACCAGTAGTGAGGTGCCACGTCGGGGAACCGTTTTACCGTTTCAGAGACCATCTCCACGTAGTAGTCGAGTTGCAGTTCTGAGTTCAGTCCGCCCTGCATGAGTACCGTGCGGACGCCGTTCATTCGTGCACGCTCGATCTTGTCCATGATCTGTTCGACCGTGTAGGTGTAGGCGGAAGGGTCGTTCGGGTCGGTCCTGTAAAACGCGCAGAACGAACAGTAGGCGTCGCACAGGTTCGTGTAGTTGAGGTTGGTATCGACAACGTACGAAACGCTGTTATTCGAGTTGTGATGCTGACGCCAGTACTCGGCGAGCGGGGCGAGATCGAGCAGCTCGGCCTCGGTCATAAGCCACAGGCCCTCTTCGCCGGTGATTCTCTCGCCAGCGAAAACTTTTTCGGTAATTTGCTTAAGCATTTTTCTTTTCTTTTTTTTGACTCAGGGTGTGGCCGCGGCCTCCGCGGTGCACATCGATTACGCGGTGGAAATAACCTCGTGTTTCGCCTGCTCGACGATTACATTTTCCAGCGATGGCGGTCGCCATTCTGGCAACAGTTCGAGCCTCCGCCTGAACTCCTGCTGACCTCTTCGCTCTCTCGGGCCCAGGAAATATGTGAAGGCCCGAATATAATCGGCGACATCCGATTCTGACATGCCCGGGGTAGCTCTTTCTCGACTGATCTTGAGAACTGAAAAAAAATCCGTTCCGGCTTGAGTGGCTTGCGAAACCAGCCGTTCCAGTTGATTGGCCCTCTCGCGTGGAACATCTGCGCGAATCACCCACTCGGCGAAAACGAACGGGAGGCCCGTCAACCCCTTCCACGACCGGCCCAGGTCGTAGCGGTACGGGTACTGCCCGGATGAACGGCGCTCCAGCGCTGGATCGCCAATCCAGAGCGCTGCGTCGTGCGACTCATCGGTCCGAACGAATTCGTGTCCGGACACGTTCCACAGATCGGCGAACAACACCCTCAGCAGTTGTATCGAAGTGGCAGTATGTGTGGTCACCGCAATTCTTTTGCCGTTGAGCTTGTCTACGGGCAGGTGCGAAAACAGGAACACGCTGTTCGCGGATCCGTCCGAAGCGACCCCTAGATTGCCGAGCGGTCGCACGGCGTCGCCGAGTCTGAACACCTCGGCTGTCGGCAATGGCCCTGCTGCGAGATCGCCGCGATCCACGGCAGCGGCCATTGCGCGAGGCGGCATCGCGACCAATTCGCACGATTCCTCAGGCAGGTGTCGATAAAACACTTCCGAGTTGAGGTAAGTCATGTGCCCGACCCTCAGGCCGGAACTTCCGGGCTCAATAAGCTGGTCCGTGGGAACGGACCGATTAGTACTCATAAACTTTTATCTCGTTGTACAGGGCGTCACGTTCAACCGGGATTCTCCGTGCTTCCCTGATCGACCAAGCCATACGCTCCCTCGCCCTACCGGCCGGGGAATCGGCCAGTGCAGCGTGCGCGATCCGCTCTTTTCCGATCGTGCCGTCCAGGTCGTTCGCACCGAAGTTCAGCCCGATGCTCGCAGTCGCCTCGCCGAGCATTACCCAGTAGCTCTTGATGTACTTGATGTTGTCGAGCATCAACCGGGCCGTCGCGATCATCTTCAGATCGTCCATGGCGGGCGTGTGGCGGGGTCGCAACCGGGTCATTCCAACCTGGTACTCGAGCGGGATAAAGGCCAGGAACCCGCCGGTCTCGTCCTGGATGTTCCGTAAGCGGATCAGGTGATCGACCCGCTCTTCAAACGTCTCAATATGTCCGTACAGAAGCGTGCAGTTCGTCGGAATACCCATCCGGTGTGCGATCTTGTGGATATCCGCCCACCGGTCGCCGTTCGCCTTGCCGGGGAGCAATATCTTGTGAACCCTGGGTGAAAAGACCTCCGCGCCACCGCCCGGCATCGACTGCAGGCCCGCCTCTTTCAAGATCGCAAGCGATTCTTCGGGAGTGACCTTCCAGCGGCGTTGAAAATAGTCGATTTCAGAAGCGGTAAAGGCCTTGATCTGAAGCTTTGGATTCTTTTCATGAATGGCCCGAATCATCTCGACGTAGTATTCGAACGGCCACGTCGGGTGGTGTCCGCCAACAATGTGAATCTCGTGGATATCGTCGTCGACGTGATCGAGAATCTCTTCGACGGTCATCTCGTAGGCGTCCTCATCGCCCGGTTTCTTTGCAAAGTCACAGAACTTGCAGCTGAGTACGCAGATATTCGTCGGGTTCACGTGACGGTTCAGCACAAAGTAAACCTTATCGCCGGTAACCCGCTTCTTCGCGAAATCGGCCATCCGCCCAACGCCCGAAATATCGTCGGAATCGAGCAGCGTGACACCCTCGGCACCCGAGAGCCTGTCCCCGGCCTGGACCTTGTCCCAGATCGGGAAAAGACGCCTGTCCGAAAGATGAATATCGACCTGAACTTCAGGGTCGGCTAGTTCCAGTAACGGGACCATTTAGCATCCACTTTCTTCACTATTTCAGGATCCATGACCAGCGGCGGCTGATAGCCCTGCTTCCACGTTGCATCGATACCCATAACACCCGAATACACCGGGGCCAGGCCACGGAACTCAGATCGCGAGAACACCACGTCCCTCACCGCGTCGAACCTGGTGAAGATCCCCCAGAGGAGACTCTCGTTGTCGTCGAGATCGACGTCATCGGAAACGGCAGCAACGATCTTCACGCCGCCAAGTAACGGGTTATCGACAAGCTTCTGTACCACCACTCTCCCCTCGCCTGCCGTCTGCACGACCAGCATGGTCTTACCAACGAGCCGGTGTTTCCTGATGCCGGGGGCTATCGAACCGATATCTGCCGGAAGCGCCACAGCAGTGGAGGAACCTTCGCCGTCTGGTCCGGCGGTCGCATCGAGGATCATCTTCGAACCCTTGTGCACCGCTTCGCCGGTGAAATCGAGCGTGTCGGCTGCGGTCCGGGCGATCAGGTGAAAATCTTCTTCAGCATCAAAATTGCGCCTGATCGCCTGCATGACCTGCCCCGGGTTGCGCGGGTTCACGTCGGGGCCAACCAACACCAGCGTCTTGGTCAGTGAAAGCTGTCCTTCCCCGAACAGGCCAAGCGCCGTCTTAATTGGTTCGCGGGCATAACGAGGATCGACCGAAACGACCAGCAGATTGTGAAATCCGGCCTCGTAGTAGGCCCACATGTCCCTGATCTCGCGTCGCAAAAGTCGGATCAGCGGGGTCAGTGCCAGCTGAGCGGCGTCGCCAAGATACCGGTCTTCCTGCGGGGGCCTGCCAACGACCGTCGCCGGGTATATCGCGTTTTTGCGACGTGTGACACGGGTAATTTCAAACACCGGGTGATCGGCGGCCTGCGAATAGTGGCCGAAATGGTCGCCAAACGGGCCCTCCAGTCGGCGCACCCCCGGCTTTACAACGCCCTCGAACACGAACTCAGCGTGCGCAGGGACCCTTAGATCAATAGTTTTGGCCTTCGTCAGTGGCGTTCTCTGACCCCGTACGATGCCCGAAAAGGCGACCTCGTCGAGACCCTCAGGTAGCGGCATGATGGCGGCGAGGATCAGCGAGGGGTCGCCACCTACCGCCACCGCCATTTCCAGCGGCCTGCCCTGTCTTTCGGCAAGCTGGTAGTGGAAGCCCCCACCCTTCTGAATCTGCATGTGCATGCCCGTTGTGCGCTGGTCGTACACCTGCATTCGGTACATGCCCATGTTCCCGGCACCGGTCTCCGGATCGCGGCTGATCACGAGGGGCAGGGTGACAAACCGGCCGCCGTCTTCAGGCCAGCATTTCAATATGGGAAGCCGATCGAGCCGGGGCTCTTCGACGACCTGCTGCGAAAGCGCCCGCCGTGTGTTTTTCGGCCTGATCTTCAGTAGCCGCCAGCCGGTTTTTCTATTGCGCCAGAATGCACCGGGGCTCGGAGGGTTCACGTCTTCCATGAACCTCACGATCTCTTCTCCAAGCGCCTCGGGAGGTCGGCCCAGTGCAAGCTCGATCCGCCGCATCGAGGCCATCGAGTTGATGACCAGCGGATAATCGGAGCCCTTCACGTTTTCAAACAGTAGCGCGGGAAGGCCCTCTTTCACGGCACGGGTCGCGATTTCGGTCACTTCAAGCTCGGCGTCGACTTCCTCGGTCACCCGGTGGATCTCACCCTCTTTTTCCAGGAGTTTGAGGAACGACTGCAGGTCGGTAAACGCCACCTACTGGATTACCTCTTCAGAATAGCCCTGAGGTTCCGGTCCGAGCCAGGTTTTCATTACCTTAGAGTCGATCCCGAGCGATGCAAGAATTCTTCCCGCGACCATGTCGACAAGGTCGTCGATGCTTTTCGGATTATGGTAGAACCCGGGCGAAGCGGGCAATACGATCGCCCCAGCCTCGGTGACCGCAGTCATGTTCCGCAGGTGGATCAGGCTGAGGGGCATTTCGCGCGGGACAAGCACCAACCGTCTTCGCTCTTTCAGGCACACATCCGCTGCCCGTTCGAGAAGACCGTTCGAAATGCCATGGGCGATGCGCCCGAGCGTCCCGCCTGAGCACGGTACGACGACCATGCCATCGACAGCGAACGAACCCGAGGCTATCGGCGCCGCCACGTCCTTGTGGTGATACAACTCAAAAGTTCCTGCGAAATCGGGAACGTTTGCCCACTCAAGCAGGGTGGGCGTGTCGGCTTCGGTGTTCCCGGTCAACACAAGGTCTTCCTCGACAGCGAGCACCTTGCGACCGGCGTCGGTTATCACGGCTTTCACATCATGACCGGCCCCTAACATCTGTTCGAGAACACGCCTTGCGTACGGGGTGCCGCTGGCCCCGGCGATTCCAAGCACATAAACGCCCATCAGATCACCTCACCAATTACTACGAAAGTACCGAAAACCAGTGCGATCACGCCGTTCATCGTGAAAAATGCCATGTCCAGTTTTGAAAGGCCGCTGGCCGATACCAGCGACTGTTCGTATGTAAGCAATACCGCGGCAGCCGCGACGCCAACGAAATACAGTGCTCCCGCGCCGAACACGATGCCCGCAAACGCAAGCAGCATCACTGCCACCACGTGCAGCACCCTTGACGCCACGAGGGCGGCCGGAATCCCGAATTTCGCGGGAATCGAATGGAGGCCCTGCTCACGGTCGATCTTGAAATCGGCTGTCGCGTACAACACATCGAAACCGGCAACCCACGCCATCGAACCGAGACCGATCAGAACGAATCCGAAGGGCATGCTGCCGGTCAGCGCCAGCGACACCGCAGGTGGGACAATGAGATAGACCGCACCCATGCCGAAGTGGGCCAGCCAGGTGAAGCGCTTCAGGTACGGGTAGCCGATCATCACGGCCAGCGGGATGGGAGCGAGTCGCCACGTAACCGGATCGAGTTGCGATGTCGCAATTCCGAAGATCAAGCCCGCTGCAAACATGTAGGCAGCCATCGCAGCGCGGCTTATCG
Source organism: uncultured Dehalococcoidia bacterium (assembly GCA_913048295.1). GTDB lineage: Bacteria > Chloroflexota > Dehalococcoidia > Lucifugimonadales > Lucifugimonadaceae > Lucifugimonas. The sequence goes on along the minus strand of CAJWWK010000016.1, from coordinate 28,052 downwards.
TCCCTACGGGTATCGCCCTGGTAGCCGTGCGAGGGTTCCGTGCGTCGATCTCGGCATCGATCAGCCGGTTCGCCGCCATGCCGAAGGTTCGCATCCCGACCATCGCCAGCACCACCCAGGCAAGTAGGGCCCAGTCAGGCCAACCGCTGGCAGATAAAAACGCCGCGAGAATCGCGAAGGGCAGTGCAAAGACAGAGTGCTGGAACTTGATGGACTCGAGGAAAATGCCCAGGCGTCGCCAGCTTTCTGTGCCGGTGTGAGAAACGGTGTTGGTCATTCCAGCACTACTTTCCACCCCGATTCGGGTTTCGGCCCGGTAACCGGGGCACCTATCGACGCCACGAGCAGCCTTTTCAGTTCGGGTGCCGTCTCGGACGGTGATGGTCCGCCCGAAAACAGCCAGTGCACGACGACTTCGTTCACTGCTCCCAACCAGACGCGTGCAGCAAGGCCGGTGTCGAGTTCGTCGATCTCACCCGCTTCGACGGCCGCATCAAGCTGGCTCCGGATTACGCTTGCAAACCGCTCGAATATCTCGGTGCGCTTTTTCTCGAAGGCGTTGCCCATGCTGTAGCCCTGGGTAACCAGCAGGCGGGCCAGTCGTTTTTGTTTCGACAGAGCCGATACCACCGCACCAAGTGCTGCCTCGGCCGCGGCGACCGGCGAGTCGGCCTTTGCGGCAGCCTTCTTGGCGCGGCGTACCAGTTTGTTGGCCAGGCGGTCCATCACCGCAAAAAACAGGTCTTCCTTGCTGGGAAAATGAAAATACAACCCGCCCTTCGACATCGAGGTCCGCCTGCCGATTTCATCTACCAGCGCGTCGTGATATCCATTGTCTGCGAACACAAGCTCGGCTGATTCAAGGATGCGCTCGCGGGTCTGTGAGCGCTGTTTGGCTGATGATTGAGACACGGTGGGCTTTCGATTGTGTCGTTCGGATAGGCCGGTGCGAAAATCGCAACGTAAACCGACCGACCAGTCGGTTTGTTGAATCTCATTCTACCGCCACCCTCGCGGGCGGACAATGAGGATTTTGGAAGGTAACAATCACCGACTCGACGGGGGCAGCTTGTGCACCACTGGGGCGACGCCTATTCTTCACCTGATTCCCATGACCACCGACCTCACCAATATCCCTGCCGACTTCAAGGTCCTTGCCTCCGGAATAAGCGGCCCGGAGGGGCCGGCGATCGGTCCTGACGGCGAGCTGTACCTGGTAAGCGCCGAGGACGCCTCGATCATATGCGTCTCACCCGATGGCGGAATTAAACAGGTGGCAAAAACGGGAGGTCGCCCCAACGGACTGGTGTTCAACAGGGCGGGCGAAATGTATGTCGCCGACGCTGATCTAAAGGCGATTCTGCACATTGATGCGGACGGCCAGATCGAGACATTCGTCGACGGCTACGAAGGCACGGCCCTGGGCGGTCCGAACGACCTCTGTTTTCTTCCAAATGGCGACCTGTTGTTCACCGATCCGGTAAGACGCCCCCTTCCCGACCCGGCGATCAGTCCTGTATACCGTGCGACCCCCGACGGGACGGTCGGCGCTTTCGCGAACGAGTTGGCCTACCCCAACGGAATTGCAGTTTCTGCCGACAAAAATGAGGTCTATGTGTCTGAGACGCGTGCCCAGCGCCTGGTGTGTTTCACGATTGACGATGATGGGCGCCTACTCGATCAGCGACTTGTACGGAGGTTCCGCGAGCCGGGTAATCCCGACGGGTTGGCGGTCGATATTGAAGGCAATATCCTCCAGACGCTGCCGGGCATCCGGGCGATAGCATACCTGAGCGCGTCAGGCGACCTGCTCGATCTATACCACGTGTCCGACTGGGCACCGGCCAACCTGGCGTTCGGTGGCGACGATATGAAGACCGTCTTTGTTTGCGGCAGCGCACAAAACGCGGTTTACCAGTTCCGGCACCCGGTGGCCGGCTCGCCCCTGCTGTGAACCGCGATGCCCCGCGCCTTCGGATGAGACACTTCTAGCCCCTTTTGAACTCGCGCTCGAGATCGCCAACTGTCAACTGGATGATGGTCGGTCGACCATGGGGGCAGGTATTGGGGTGTTCGGTTTTTTCCAGCTGTCGGATCAGGTTTTTACACTCATCTGGCGAAAGCATCTGACCCGCACGCACCGAAGAATGGCAGGCGATCGATGCCAGCATTCTCTCCCGCCACGATTCCCTCGAGCCACCTTCACTCAACTCGTCGAGCACGTTGACGAGGACGCGGCCCGCACCGTCGCCGCTCGCCCTGGTGGCCAGTGAAGCCGGGACGCTGCGAACGATAAGGCTGCTGCTCCCAAACTCTTCAACACCCCACCCGACCCTGCTCAAGTCTTCCATATGTTCGTGAACTGTCGTCAGCATCCCGGGCGCGAGATCAACGGTCGCGGGTTCGAGTAGCGGTTGCGACTCGCTGGCGTTGTCGTCGAACCGCGCCTTCACACGCTCAAACGTAACTCGTTCGTGCGCCGCGTGTTGGTCGATCAGGTACACACCACCGGGACCTTCGGCGACGATATAGGTCTCATGCGATTGGCCAATCACCCGTAACACCGGGAGGGTATCCCTGGGCGTGGCAGCGGAATTGGGCGCATCCCCCGGTCCGGCCGCGACCGGCGCGCCGGGTTCGGTCAGTGGCGCTTGCGTGGAATCGATGCCGTCCGTGGGAACGGCCTCCGTCTCGGTAAGTACGAACGGCCCTGGCCACTGCGAATAACCACCACCGGCAGGCGGTTTCGTTCGATCACCGTCGCCGGGCACCCTGTTTCCCGGGCTGACAGGGGTCCTCAGGAGACCCTGCGAACCACCTGCCCGCCCCGATCCCAGCGCATGCACCGGGGCATGTGCGCTGAGAACGCCACGGACCGCGCGCTGGACGACAGAGTAGACGAGGTCTTCGCGCAAAAAACGTACCTCGGTCTTGGCCGGGTGCACGTTAGCGTCCACATCGTCGAGCGGGGTATGAACCCTGGCAACAGCAATCGGAAATCGCCTCTCCGGCAGGAAGCCGTAGTAGGCCTGCTCGATCGCGTAGGTAAGGCGGCGCGATTGGATCCATCGGCCGTTCACGGACAGGGTCATATAAGTACGGTTCGACCGGTTGAGCGATGGCGAACTGATCAATCCGTCGATGGAAAATGCCGCCGATTCGTCCGCCTCCAGCAGCAGCATCTGATCGGCAATTTTCTGACCGTAAACACCGGACACCGCATCGAGAATGCCGCCGGAACCGACTGTGCGAAGGCGCTCACGCCCATCGGCGGCAAGGCTGAACGCTACATGTGGGCAGACCAGCGCCAGCGATGCCAGCATCCTCTGGATGCGCGAAAGCTCACGACCGCCTGAGCCGAGGAATTTTAGCCGCGCCGGTACGTTCGTGAACAACCCGGAAACCGAAATTCGAGTGCCCTGCGGAGCGCCGGCAGCTTCCAGCAGACCGGGCTTACCGAAATCGACCACGTAGCTGGCTCCCGCTTCCTCCCCGCCGTGTCGTGAAGTTATCTCGACCCGCGCCACAGATGCGATCGACGGGAGGGCCTCACCCCTGAAGCCGAGTGTGCCAATTGCGATCAGATCGGACGTTTCGTCGATTTTTGAGGTGGCGAACCGCTCGAAAGCCAGCGGCAGCTCGTCGGCCGGTATACCGTCCCCGTTATCGACCACGCTGATCAAGTTGGCACCGCCACCTACAACCTGCACGTCAATCCTGGTCGATCCGGCGTCGAGCGAGTTTTCAACCAGCTCTTTTACCACCGAGGCCGGGCGTTCGATTACCTCACCAGCGGCAATGCGGGAGGAGAGTTCGTCGCTTAAAACTTGAATCGGCATTTGACGCTTTGAAGTCTACTTGCCGCCCCGCGACCAAATGACCGCTTCACACCAAAATTGCCGGAAAGAACAACAGATTCGACTACAGTCGGCGAATTCGGCTGGTCAACACGGTGTAGCCAAGTGCTGCCGCGACAAGAGCACCGCCCGCCACCGCAAACGACAGACGCACATCGAACCACTGGGCAATGAACCCCAGCGGAATGGCCCCCAGCGGGATCAGCCCGAAGTTGACCATGTAAACACCCATCACGCGACCGCGGTATTCGGGATCGGTCTCCTCCATGATCAGCGACGCGTTCAGCGCACGCCTCCCGGAGTCACCGACTCCGAGGACGACCATGATGACGAGCGCCACGGCGTAGGAAGTAGTAGCTGCCGCCAGAAGAATGGCAATCCCCGAAAGTAGACTCGTTCCAAGCAACACCCAGCCACGGTGGTTGTTCTTAGACAGCCCGGCGATCACCAGGGACCCGAAGAGCGAACCAACGCCGATCATGCTCAATAGCAGGCCCAGCGCTTCGACCTTCATGTTGAAAACACGTTCGATCTGCACCGGCAAAAGTGACCTGAACGGCATTGCGAGAATGGCCGTGCTGAGCGCCACGAGCAACAACATCATCACCGTGCGGTTGTGCTTTGTGTAGGCAAGTCCTTCCTTGATATCGCGCCACATTCGTCGACTTCCTCGGGCCACCGGCGCCATGAGAGGGACGAAGCCCGTCAAAACGTACGCACCAATCGTCAGTCCAGAAATCGTGAAGTAGGTCGCCGCCGGACCCCAGATTCCGTAGATCAACCCACCGATCCCCGGTGCGGCAAGGGTCATCAGCGACATCCCCGACGCATTCAGGGCGACCGCGTTGGTCAGGTGTTCGTCATCGACAAGATCGGCAACGATTGCCTGCCTGGCCGGCATCAGGAACGCCCATATCGTGCCCTGACCCAGCGATGCGCCGATCAGGTGATAAACAGTGACTGTGCCGGTGGAAATCGAAAACGCGATGAACAGCGAAATGACCAGCATTGCCAGCTGACCCAGTTGGATTATCCGCTTGCGGGCATAGCGGTCGGCAACTGCCCCGCCGTAAAGCGAAAGCAACAGAATCGGCGGTGCGAAGCCCGCCCCCACGACCACCACGGCAATGGGCGAATGGGTCAACTCCCAGGTCAGGTAGCCGCGAGAGAGCATCTGGATGTTCATCGCGGCCATGAGCAGCAGCATCCCAAACCAGAGGTGGCGGAAGTCTGATTGACCGAGCGAGGAAAACGTTCTCGAGGCCAGTCGGTTCCGTTTCACCCTTGCGCGGACGCGCCTCGAGCTGGGGAGCGGTATGGGGATTTTTAATGACAAGCGGTGGGGTTATTTTTATTTGACTAAACGATCGACTGCACGCAACTGGCAGCATTCGACGCACCGCAAGCACATGCTCCTGCTGTCGAACGAAAAATCTACTGGGCCTTGCGGAGGCGGGGCAACATGAACACCGACAGCACCGCGAAGACCAGCAGCAGTGTCGCGCTAATTCCAACCGCGGGTTGGGCACCGAGCTTTTTCATCGCATATCCAAGGGGGAGCATCCCAAGCGGCAGCATTCCGAAAGTCATCATGAGAACGCTCATGACCCTCGCCCGGAATTCGTCGTCTGTGTTTTCCATCATCAGACTCTGGCCAAGCGCCCAGCGGGCCTGTTCCCCAAGGCCTACCCCGACCATCCCGATGATTCCGGCAGCATATACGGGAACTCCGACGATAAGGGTGAGCGCAGCGCCCGACACGAATGCGCCACCAAGCAATATCCAACCACGGTGATGTCCCTTGCGCAGGTTCGCTATCGATATCGAGCCCACCAATCCACCAATTCCAAGTGCGGTTAACAGCAGACCAACCTGTGAAGGCTCAGAGCCATAAACGTCCTTGGCGTAGACCTGAACCAGCATTCTGAACGGCATGGATAACAGGGCGACAATCACGCTGTAGATCATCAGGTTCAGTACAAATTTGTTGCGACCGATGTATTTGAACCCGGCAGAAATGTTCTGGAACACAGAGGTTTTGCTGTCATGTTTTTCCGGGATCATCCTGGGGACCAGCGATGTGAAAATAACCGAACTCAGCATCACCCCGGTGACAATCAAGTAGACATATTCGGGACCGCTCACCTGATACATCACGCCTGCAAGCGCTGGAGCCAGCAGCGTCATGATGCTCATCGCCATTGCGTTCAGTGCAAAGGCGTTTGCCAGCTGGTTCTTTCCGACCAGCGAGGGAATCGCGGCCTGTCTTGCGGGCATCTGTAGGGCGAACATAGCTCCTTGCGCGACGGAAACTGCAAACAGGTGACCCCACACGACGCTTCCGCTGATAATCAGGTAACCCACGACACCAGCAAGTAATCCGTTGCCTATTTGCGACAGCTGAATAATCAGCCGCCTGTCCATCCGATCACCCAGGACGCCACCGAAAAGGGAAACTACCAGGAGGCTCGGAGCGAATCCCAGTCCAACCATTCCGGTAATGAGCGCATCGTCCGTCAACTCATACACTAATATCCCACGGGCGACCATCTGCATCTGGAATCCGCCCATGGAGAGCACCATGCCAAACCAGAGCATGCGGAAATCGCGGTGGTCGATGACCGCTTCGAAGGTGTGCCTGAACAACCTGCCGAGTACACCGAAACCGGGTGCGCGGCCAGCCGGCCGAGTCGCCTCAGTCGATTCTGCTTTTTTTTCTACTGGATTTCGGACTGCCAAGCATCGCTCACAGCGGAATTCCGCCCGCAAACTGGGGCGACCTGAAAACGAAGGGTACACCCGCCTGGATTGCCTGTATGTGAAAATTTTCCGTTGCTGGCCCCCCCGTAATCCCCTGGCTCATGTAGTCTGCTGCCCTGAGATGCACTCCCCCTTCTCAGGTGTTCCCAGATCCCCCTTCTTTTGCAAGGATCCACCAGATGCCCGACGCGCCCGGCCTGAAAGAGCCAACCCTCGATGACATCCTTCAGGCGAGGACCGCCATCGAAGATCACGTTCTCAGGACCCCTCTGAGACACTACCCGGTCCTCTCTGAGCTGCTGGATGCCGATGTGTGGGTCAAGCATGAAAACTTCCAGTTGCTGGGTGCGTTCAAGGTCCGCGGCGGTATAAACCTGGTTTCGCAAACGACGCTGGACGAACGCGACAGGGGGTTTGTGACGGCCTCTTCAGGAAATCACGGCCAGTCGGTCGCGTACGCCGCCCGGGCGTTCGGAGCAGCATGCACTGTGGTGTTGCCCGAGGGTGCCAACCCCGCTAAGGCCGCGGCAATCTCGGCACTGGGCGCTGAGGTGATCTTTCACGGCGATGTATTCGAACGCTCTCGAGAACGTGCCGAGGAAATCTCCCGGGAAACTGGAATGCGCTGTGTCCACGTAGCAAACGAACCGGCGCTGGTGGCGGGAGTCGCAACCTACTCACTGGAAATTCACGAGGACCTGTCAGACATAGACTTCATAATCGTCCCGGTCGGAGCGGGTTCCGGGGCGTCAGGGGCGTGCATCGTCACCGACACCATGTCGCCATCGACGCGGGTAATCGGAGCCCAGGCAGCCCTGGCACCCGCGGCGTTCTATGCATGGCAGACCGGTCGTTTCGAGACCTATCCGATGACGACGATCGCCGAGGGACTGGCGACGGAGTCGGCCTACGGCTTCCCGATCGGAATACTCCGCAACCGGCTACAGGAGTTTGTGCTTGTGGGCGATTCGGAAATCATGCAGGCGATCAAGCGCTACGTCGAGGGAACCAGGACCCTGGTTGAGCACGCCGGGGCAGCCCCGCTCGCGGCCGCAATCAACATGAAAGAACGTCTGCAAGGTAAGCGAGTCGTGCTAATCGCCAGTGGTGGGAACATCACTACCGATCAACTGAATGCAGCGCTTGCCTGACGCCGGTGGAGATCACCCGGTAACGCAGGCCTGGTCACGACGACTCGGGTGGTTCGTTCGTTGGCGCAGCGTCCGGGGTTTCGGAAGAACCGGGAGAGTCCGGCGCAAGCTGTTTTATCTCCTGCTCGATCGTGTGAACCCTTGTGTAGTCTTCCCGGTACATCGCAAACACGCGTTCGAGGTAGAGCTGGGCCCGCTGGGCCGAATCGGGGTGTCTGTCGAGTGCCGCGCCAACAAGCAGGTCGATTCGGCGATTCTCGGGAATATGCCGCCCAATCGCACGTATCTTTGCCTCGCTTTCGCGGGCTCCCCCTACATCCCCACCACTCGATTCGTACTGCAAGCGCCCCATGAGTTTCGTCAACTCGGTCAGCAGGTCGGCCTCCGCCATCAGGCCGTACATCACGTCGTGCACATCATCGGTCGGTCCCGCTCCGCTCGCAGCCGTGTCTATGCCTGAATCGAGTTCACCGCCATCGACCTGCAGCTGCGTGCCTGCGGCGGTCAGGCCAGTGGCGCTCTCGTATTGCGATGAATACTCGGCTGCGATATCTGCGACCGCGGCCATCAACGATGTAACGTCCTCCAAGTTCGCAACGCCGCCGAACAACAGGTCGTCGCCACGCACACGTGCCGTCTCTCGCAACCACGATTCCGAAGGCACCGGTTCGGGGGCGGGCGGGAAGGCGAACGAAGACATGTCGCCCGTGCCGAGCTGCTCTACCTGGCCGGCCAGAAACGGCGGTACGTATTTGCTGATGTCGACCGAAACCGGGAGCATAACAATGTATGCCGCGCCCACTTTTTCGGGATCAGAGCCATCCCGGAAGTAGATAAGCGCGTGCCCTCTCGGGTTGTCAGCATCGCCTATGTGATATTCGAGAGCCATTTGTATCGACTTAGTGTATGACCTGAATCGAGGTTCGGGCTGGGGGCGATTAACATCCTACTTCTGGTTATTCTGGACGTAACCGGGAATAAGGCCGATCACAGGACCCCTGCGCGCTGTTTTGGAGTAGATAAACGAGCATTTACATTCTGGTCGCAAGACCGCTGATATTCAAATTACCCCCGGAGAGCGCACACAAGGCATCCGAAATTGCGCTGTCGGTGCCGGGCGTCTGGAACGCTTTCCGACCGTTCAACGGTGCGCGCAACAGCAGGCTTGCGACCGATCTCGCCGGTATTTCGCTCCCCACACCCATCGGATTGGCGGCCGGTTACGATAAGGACTGCAGGGTCCTCGGATCGGTGCTGAAGCTCGGTTTCGGTTTCGTGACTGGCGGAACGGTGACGCTGTCGTCGCGGCCCGGCAATCCGAAGCCCCGGGTCGCCAGGATTACCGACCAAAAAGCCCTGATGAACTCGCTGGGATTCCCCGGTCAGGGCCTTGAGGCCGCGCTGAAGCGACTCGGCAAGCACCGGCGTCAGCGAGACCGGATACTGGTGAGCATCGCCGGGACTATCGAAGATGAGATCGTCGAGTGCCTGCGCCGAACACAGCCGCTGGTCGCTGGAATTGAACTGAACATCAGCAGTCCCAACACCGCAGGGCTGCGAATATTTCACGAACCGGGAAGGCTCCGCGGGCTGATCGAAGGACTGGTTGCCGATAAGCAGGTCCCGCTCTTCGTAAAGCTGCCCCCGTGGCCCCGCGACACCGACAACCGCCGCGATATTTTGAAGCTGGCAGAAACCGCGGTCGACGCCGGGGCCGATGGACTGGTCATCGCCAACACCCACCCGATCGAAAGCCGCCGCCTGAAGGTCGGCAGGGGGGGATTGAGCGGTGCCCCGCTGTTCGAGCACACCGAGTTGATGATCGCCGATGTACAGGCCCTCGTTCAGGGAAATGCTGCGATCATCGCCTGTGGAGGTGTCTCTACCGCCGAGCAAGTCTGGAAACTCATGGCCTCGGGCGCGTCCGCCGTCCAACTCTACACATCGTTCATCTACGAAGGCCCCGGTCTTCCCTCACGGCTCAACCGTCGACTGGCAAAGCTCATGTCGGTCGCGGGCATCGAAACTGTGGCCGACATTACCGGTCCCCCGCCCACCGTGAAGTGACCGCGCAACATGCTCGCATTAACGACCCCTCAGCAACGCCTCGGCCTCTGCCCTGCTCGGCATCGCCTCCTGCGCGCCGTCTCTGCTCACGCACACCGCCCCCGCGGCCATTCCCAGCCTTGCCGCTTCGAGCAGGTCCATTCCCGATGCGAGGCCCGTCCCTAGCCCGCCGTTAAATGCATCGCCAGCCGCCACGGTAGCAACGACATTTACCTTGAACGGGTCGAGCAACTCGGAAACGCCATCGCTCTCGACCCACGCACCCTGGTCGCCAAGCGTTACGATCACCGTTACAATCCCGGTATCGCGGATTTTACGGGCCGCTGACTTAGCTGAAGTAGAGTCGATAACTTCTATTCCCGCCATGGACGATGCCTCTCCCTGGTTCGGGGTCAAGATGGTCACCGAATCGTAAAACCCGTCAGGGACATCTCGAACCGGAGCGGGGTCCAGAATGACGGCCACCCCGGCTTTTGCTGCTGCCTCTATCGACGCCCTCGTAGCCGTTAGCGGCACCTCCTGCTGGCACAGCAGGACTCCGGCATTCACAAGCGCGCCCGTGACGTCGTCGGATTGCTGTTCGTCACAAAGACCGTTCGCACCGTAAACCGGGTTCACATGGTTCTCGCCATCGGGAAGAATGAATATGACTGCTATCCCCGAGGCGATGCCCGCCTTCGGGCGGAGCAGCGAGGTGTCGATACCCTCACTGCGCATGAACTGCGCCATCTCCTCGCCGAAGCCATCGTCGCCAATCCGTCCGACCATCTTTACCGTGCCCGGACTTTCAGCAAGACGCGCCGCTGCAACGGCCTGGTTTCCGCCCTTCCCGCCCGGTGTCGTGTAAAAACGGCTACCCTCGGCCGTCTCGCCGGGACCCGCCAGCCGCGGCGTCTCGACGATCAGGTCCATATTCAGTCCGCCAAGGACGATTACATCTTTCAACAGTGCCTACTCGCATACTTGAGAAATTGCAGGTGCGATTATTGCCGGGCCCGGCCAGCGCTTGCAACCGGTGGGGACGGTCCGATCCTGCCGGAGTCGGCCAAGGATTCGAGGAATTCAGCCAATCCCGACTCTTCAGGTCGGGCAATGACGACATCTGCGATGGCCATCAATTCGGGATCTCCACCCTCGATCGCAACACCCAGCCCCGCCCACTCGACCATCGTCCGGTCGCCTTTTTCATCACCAACCGCGACCACATTTGCTTTGGTGATTCCGAGTCTTGTTGCCAGGTGCTCGACTGCGAGGTCTTTACCCGCTCCAATAGCCTCAACTTCACAGAGGTTCGGAAGTGAATGTGTGACCAGAGCAGACCCGTCCAGCTGCGTGCGCAGAGACGAAACGGCCGCCTCGATAGTTGCCGGGTCACCAACACCCACAATCGAAGTGGGGCCCCTGTCAGCCATCGAAATCAGCGAATCGCTGTACCTGATGGCTAACCCCATCCGTTCAACATAGCCGTCAATCCAGTCAGTCCTCCGTTCGACCCACACGTCGCCATGTAGGAACAGCATTACCACGGAAACTTTTTCGGTCAATCCGCTGATGGCGCGCGTTGTAGAATCCCAGCTCAGCCGAACGTGTCGCAATTCCGAGTGTGCAACCGGATCGAACGTCATGGCACCCTGGAAGCAGATGACCGGCCCGGCGGCACCGGCCTGCTCTGCCACCCGCAACGCCGGTGCGAGCGCCCTCCCGGTCGCTATCGAAACGGTTGCACCCAGCGATTGCACGCGGCCGATCGCCGCTACCAGATCGGCATGCACGATCCGGTCTGCGCCGATCATGGTGCCGTCGATATCGAGGGCGAACAGGGAATAAATTGAATCGTCGTCGCGGTCGCTAAAGGCCAATCAAAACCTCACAGGTCAGGAAACTTGAAAAATATTATTAGCCCACGGCTCGTGATTCTGCTGATTTTCCTCGTCATGTTCTTGTACGTACTATCGCTCGCCCTCGGTGACGATACCAGCGGATGATTCGCCGGGGTCGACCGAACTGCGCAGGAAACCCGGCCAAATCGCGAGCGGAATAATGGTGAGTACGAGGCCGGTGACAGCAAGCGCGGTCACCGCATTGCTGGCGCCCCACAAAACTGCCAGCCCGCCGATGAGCAGCGCACCGATAGGACCGGTCCCGATCATTGCCGCAAGCACCCCCAGCACCCTTCCCCTGATTGCCGCCGGTGTCGACGTGATGATGATGATGCTTTGCATCGTGGCAAACCCTGCCATCGAGAATCCACCGATCAACAAAGCAGGCAGTGCCATCCAATAGGAAGGTGAAAGCGAAAACGCCACTATCGCGGCGAGGGCTGCGAGGGAACCAAACCCGTAAATCTTCGTGTAACCGCCGGGGCGCGCTTTCAGTGCGATTATCAGCGCTGCCGTTGTCGCTCCCATTCCCTCGACCGCCAGCAACAACCCAATCAGCAGCGGGCCGATTTTCAGTGTTTCTGCGCCGATAACGGGCACCATATGCTGGTAAGGAAACCCGAACACGTTCATCACGATTGTGATTATCAGCGTGATAACGATGATGCGATCCGCCCGCACATGTCTGAAACCTTCGGCGAGATTGGCAAAATAACCCGATCTCAAACCCGGTGCGGAGACAGGCGCAACGTGCGGGAGCGAGAAAGCCAGCAAAGCGCCGATAGCAAACAGCACCGACCCGGTGAAGTAGGCCGCCTGAACCCCGAGCGTGGCAAGAAACGCCCCGGCGCCAAGCGGTCCGATCACGCGCGAAAAGTTGCTGGTCGCCATGTCCATGCCAATGGCAGTCGAAATACCTCCGGCACCAACCGCGTCGCCAATCATCGCCCGGCGCACTGGAAAGTCCGTCGACCACATGATTCCCGAAAACGTAACCCCAACCAGGATGTGCCACAACTCGACATGCCCCGTCGCAACGAGCAGCCCCATCACCACGTAAACGACCGATAACGCTGCCATGGTCGATCCCATCAGCACCTTTCGGTTGGTCCTGTCGGCGATGAGACCGATCGTGGGACTCAGTAGCAGCATCGGCATCATCCGGAGGAATCCTGTCATGGCCACCCAGAACGGCGAACCGGTCAGTTCAAAAACAAAGATCCCGAGGGCAACGGTCTCCATCCAGCGCATAGTCGTGGAAGTGAGGCCAATGCCCCAGAGCCGCCGGTAAGACGGATTTGAGATTACGGCCCTGAACCGCTGACCCGATCTACCTACCTGGCCCTGCTGCCCGGGCGGCGGCTGATTAGTGGAATCCGATCTTTTCAAGTCGTAAGCGGCCCCGCGAAATACTCGGTGCGCAGGGATGCTTCGGTATTGCCAGACCTGGTGCCGATTTCGGGCGCTTCGTATCGGGGGTCCCACATTCCAACACCGGATTCTCGTGCCTGTCGCTCCATATCGGCAAGAAAGCCGTTGTACCTGGTGTTCGGGGGCTCTGTTTCGACCCTGCCAAGACCGTTCACAATTAGCGCTGCGTTTATCAACACGTTGTCTAAGAAAACGTATCGCAGCAACCGCCCCTGCTCGTCGACATCCCGCTCATCGGCCTCGAGCAGCACGTCATGGCCTTCGATCCAGCTCTGGCTCACCTGCCTGGCGAATTCGTAGAATGGATCACCGAAAATCGGACTCTCAAGGCCGATCAGCCGAACGGTCTGCTCGGCACCGCCCAACCTGACGACGATCGTTCTGGCATCAATGACTCTGAGCACGGAAGCGGAAACCAGTTCTGGCTGAACCTGCCGGGTGGATTCGACGCGAACCCGGTCAACGATAGGGCCAATCAAGCCGAATGCCAGCGAGGCCATGATCACAAGTGACACAACAACTACGACGAGTTTCCAGAAACCACCGCGGGACCCGCTGCCCTGCGATACTTCCCCGTTTTCGTAACCTTCCCACGACCTGTCCATATCGGCCTGTGAGGGACCGTAGACCTTGTTAATTAGGTCGTCCTCGAGTCCGGCTGGGAGCCCGGGGTTTTCGGCTTCGGGGCGGTCGTCGCTGTCGGGTGGCAATTTATGAGTCATCTGCCTGATGGCTCCGGGTCGTTCTGCAGCAAATTTTCAGAATCGGGGAAGCCCAGCTGCCTCGGATCGGCTTCCGTCTCCTGCGCCGAAACCAACTTGATAAGTTCGGCATCGTCATTTTTGTACGAATTGACCCTTGTCGAAACAGGGTGAGCCTTCATCAGTTCGTCCGGCGATGGCACCAGGACCGGTTGCAATCGTTCCGCCTCGGTGGTCGCCGGGTCAAGCCACAGCACAACCGTTTCCTCATCAAGGATGGCTGGCATCCGGTCGTGGATCGATGCCATGAAATCGTTTGGGCCGGTCGTGACGATGGCGCAAGATTCCACTGTTTCGCCGTGTTCATTGATCCACGAATCGTAAACGGCGGCGAACATGAAGCCCTGGCCGTCCTTTGGCGTGATGTACATCGGCTGCTTCGTGCCGTCGGCCTTTTTCCACTCAAAAAATCCTGTGGCGGGTACGACGCCACGGCTCCGTTTGAACGGACCTCGCCACATACCCGATGAGACAAGGCGGTCGTCGCGGGCATTGAACGTGTTGCGGGGCAATTTTTCGGCCTTCGACCACGACGGTATCAGCCCCCAGCGCATAGGCCTGGCAACTGGCCTGCCATCTTCGTTAGCGATGACTACAACATCCTGCGTTGGCCGGACGTTGTACCGGGAACCCAGTTCAGGACGACGCGCGATCAGGTCGTCGATGTCGGCTGCTTCAACGCCGCCGCCCATAAGCCGGTGACGATATCCTCTGATGTAGACGTACACAAAAGCTCCGCACATACGGCAATTCTAGCCGCACATCTAACTCTTGAACCGCTCGTTTCTCCAGGAATACAGCGGCTCCCAGCCAATAACGTCGGCTGCGTGCTGAACTGAAATCGGTGCATCGAACCCTTCAAACTCCCGGTTCAAGGGAACGTCCGGATAAACGGTCTTGATCGCCTCCATTGTCGGGACGTTCAGCATCGTGTCCTTCGCGTTCAGGAATAAACGGTGGTGCCCGTTCCAGTTTTCGTTCGTCACAGACTGAACGCACGCCCGCGCGGCATCGCGTATATGCAGATACGTCCAGAAACCCTGGCAGCGGGTCCACGGATCGGTGATCGGGTTCGCCTGGAGGTGGCTGAAATAGGCGTCATCCCACATGCCGTTGAAACGCATGCTTGCAATCGCCATCCACGGCGACCGGCGTGAAAACGCCTCGCCGATCTCCTCGCCGAGCCACTTTGCGATCGAGTAAGGGTCTTCCGACCGGGTGTAGACGTTCTGGTCGAGCGGAAAATACTCCGGCGGCTTGACTTCGTTCGGTTCCCAACGCGCGGCAGTACCCATTGCCCCGACCGCGTTGTACGAAGACCCGAGAGCCACCCGCTTCACTCCGAGTTGCTCCGCGGCCCGACATACGTTCCACATCGACATCGTGTTGGTGCGCACGACATCTTCCTCAACGTAGTTCGCCGCACTTGGCCGGGAGGCGAGCGAGATCACTGCGTCGCAGCCGTCCATTGCTGAGATCACCTGGCCGTAGTCCGATATCTCGACCTCAAAGAAGTTGGGGATCCGGGGCCAGTTTTCGCGCATCTGCACCGCGGTATCAGCACTTGCGAGCTGCCCCGTCGTGCCGCTGTGCACAAGGTTGCTCGTCATTCTGAACTTGTCGGCGTTGATCACTTCGTGGCCGAGTTTGTACAGCTCGTCGATGACGTAGTGACCCACAATTCCCGATCCACCGGTGACTAGAATTTTCATTACTCGTATTCCTCATCAACCTGTCCCCTCTCATTCGAAGGGAAGGAGAACCACGAACTACACAGGCATCGTGCGACCGGTCTTCTTCCGGCCATACGCAGCCCACTCCTCGGTCGCACCCATCATCCTGACTTTAAGAACGTCGAGCGAATAATCGACCCGCTGTTCCATCGTCATGTCGTCGTCGGCCCAGCTCGCGTAAAAGCCGATGCCCTTCTTCGATAGCGCTGCGTTTATCGTGTCCCGGGCGTCGTTCATGACCTGCGGGTAAGGCGGGTCGTGCGCGTCGGGCAACTCGAACGACATGCCCATGTCGCCGGGTCCCCACTCAGCAAAACCAATACCCGGAACTTCGACGATTTCATCGACGTTCTCAAGGCAGTACTTATCTTCTATTTTCAGACCGAGGATCAGCTCACCCTCAGGGTTCAGCGGCCACGGGTCGGCAACTTTTGCGTACTCGGCGGACGAAAGCCCCCAGATTTCGTTGGCCGGTCGCTGGCCACCCGCGCCGCGCAGGCCTTCGCCAATCACGTCACGACTGAGTTTTTGAAACGGGTAGCGGGTTATCTGCACAAATGCCTTCACCGCCTCCGCGGTCCGGGTATGGGTGTGAAGAATTCCGTGCAACCCGGCCGATAGCACGTGGCGGGCCTGCCAGGCGTTGTAGCGCACTTCCTCGGGCGTAATCGCGTTCGACGGCAGCGTGCAAAGCACAGTTGGGGTCGCGTGACCGCTTGGCGTGGGCCCGCCGTCCTTCAGCCCGCGCATGTAGTTGGTGAGGCCAACCGTATCGAACGGGTGATGCTCGAAGTCCGTCATCAACATGTCGGCCCAGGTCTGTGAATCCTTCAGGCCGGCTTCATAAGTCAATTCGGTCGGGTGGGTCGCATAGAAAGGCTGGCCCTGTTCGAGCAGCTCAATGCACTTGTTGATTCTCGCCATCAGTTACTCCTTTTGTCGTTGCTCTGTGCTCAGTCGCTGGTCAATCGCCAGTCGATTTTCAATTCGTCGGTTATTCCGCGGAACCAGTCGATCACCTCCGGGTGGTACGGAATGCCGTGCTCGCGGCGCTCGGTCTCCTCTTCCTGCTCCGGCAGGCCGGCATATACGACCCGCTCGGCACCCGGGATCGGCGGGCACTCACGAACTTCCTTCATATACGTGTCCATGTCATCTTTGAAGCTCTCGAGGTCCGTGAAGGCCTCGACGTTGTAAGCGATGAAGTGGTGCGCTGCGCCGCCCTGCCGGTTCGGACCGGCTCCGGTGGCCCCGAGAAGACCGCACATGATCTCGATCCACATGCCGAGGCTGGTTCCTTTGTGGGCACCGTTTTCACGTGAACCACCGGTCGGGAGCATGAAGTAGTCGTCGGGAACGGCCCGTTCTTCAAGAATCGGTGATCCGTCCGGTTCCGTGATCCAGCCCGATGCGACAGGAACGCCGAGCCGTTTTGCCAGCGCGATCTTGTTTCCCGCCACGGAACTCATGGATGCATCGAAAATAAATGGCGCTTCGTGGCGAGTCGGGACCGCGATCGCGATCGGGTTGAGCCCGAACATCGGCTTTGCACCGTCGACCGGGACGACATTCATCCCACCGGTAGTCATCGCGATGCCGATCATGCCATGTTCGAGCGCCATCGCGGCGTGATAAGCGGCCGCACCGAAGTGTCGTCCGTTGTTGGCCGTGATAGTCCCAATGCCATAGACCTTCGCCCGTTCAATCGCCATGTTCATAGCCATCGGACCCACCACGAGGCCGTGTCCACCGTCGCAGTCCAGCGTGGCGGCTGCGGGCATCTCACGGACGATCTTGGGGTTCGGGGTCGGGTTGATAGCGCCGTTTCCGAACTGCTTGACGTAACTGCGCAACATGTTCGATACGCCATGGGTCTCGATGCCACGAATATCGGCGTATACCAGCACTTCGGCCGCCTGTTCGGCGTCGTCGGCGGACATGCCCATCTTGAGGAAAATGTCAACGACCGTGGTGTGCATATCTTCGGGTGTGACATGGACTGCTACGTCACTTGGCACGTGAAATCGTTCTAGCAATTCGGGTTGCTCCTTTTAGAACCTGTTCACCCTTGTAATCGCGATCCGACACCGGGTTGAATTTTTCAGATGAACTCTTAAATCGGGCGGAGTATACGCCTACCATGTAGACGCTCACACCCTGTGGGATTACATTGCGCGAAAATAATCGTCGGATACTGAAACAGGTCAACGTGCTGCGACTGGCATAGTAGCGTCAAGGCATGTCGCCAACGATCGAAATCGCAAAAAATCCAGCTGTGGAGAATTTCTTATGCCCCAAGGCCTTACCACCGTTTTCACCGAACCCGGAAAACCGTTTGAACTGGAGACCCTGCCTACCCCGGAAATCGAGCCGGGCGGAATCCTGATCAAAAACACCGACGCCGTGATCTGCGGTTCCGACCTGCATGTATGGCGGGGCGACGGCGATGGTCCGAAGGTAGCTAAGCGCAGGGTGCTGGGCCACGAGTTCACCGGAGTTGTGCACTCGCTCGGCAAGGGCATCGATACCGATTCGCTGCGCCGACCGCTCAAAGAGGGCGACCGCGTGGCCTTCCCGTTCTTCTTCCCCTGTCACCACTGCTATCACTGCATCCGGGGCGAGCACCACGCCTGCACGTTCCGCACTCGCCGGAACATGGTGGGACTCGACGCCTACCCCTACTGCAACGGCGGCATGGCCGAATACTTTTACCTGCAGCCGACCCACTACGCCTACAAGGTGCCGGACGAGCTGCCCAGCCAGGCCGTACCGGCGGTGAACTGCGCCCTGGCACAGGTGCTATTCGGCCTCGAGCGAGTGGGCGTGGCGTTCGGCGATACGGTAATTATCCAGGGTGCTGGCGGTCTGGGCATCTACGCGACTGCGGTTGCTGCCGACCGGGGCGCCAGCCAAGTGATAGTGATCGATGGGCAGCAGAACCGCCTCGACCGGGCGATGAAGTGCGGTGCGACGCAAACGATTTCCATGGCCGAGTTCCCGACTCCCGAATCACGGGTCGAAAGGGTACGCGAACTCACATCGGGAATCGGTGCCGACATCGTTGTCGAGGTCGTTGGCATTGCCGCGGCCGCTTACGAGGGTCTCGATATGGTCCGGATCAACGGAACGTACCTGGACATCGGCAACATTGGCGGCGGCCGTCTCGATATTCCGGCGGGTAAAGTGATCGGGAACCAGACCAAGTGGATCGGAACCGTCCACTACAACCCGTGGGTCATCGAGGCAGCGTTGCAGTTCCTGGTGAAGACGAAGGGCAGGTACCAGCTCATGGACGTCGTTTCCGACAGCTTCCCGCTGGAAAAAGTTAACGAGGCGTTCGAGTTCGCCGAGTGGCAGGGAAAAGATTCAGGAACAACAGCCCAGCGCGTGGCCTTGAGTATGTAGAGGTCGCCGGGCATGTCCCCTCTCCTTTGGAGGGATAGGGTCGGGGTGCGGGTAAAACCCGACTCGGACAGAAAGACTCAGGGCGCGGGGTCAAGCCGGATACCAGTCGCGCAACGCCATTACCACTCCGACCCACCCCCTTCGGCAGGCTCAGGACATGCTCTAACTCCATCCCTGCCTGGGAGAGAGGACCAAGTCACTTCCTACGCCTTGAACTGCTCTCGCAACTCGGCGTATACCTCCCTGGTCCGAATCGTGCCGAGCGCCAGCGTGCTCGAAACGTTCATCATCTGGTAGCCCTCGCCGAGCCAGCGCCTGCAGTCTGCAACGTCCCCAAACGTGGTAGACAGATACTTGCCAGTGCCTTTTATGCGCTGCGCAACGTCGGCCATGATGTTTTCGACCTTCGAGTTGTGAATATCGCCCGGAACGCCCAGCGAGGCTGAAAGGTCGGTCGGGCCAACGAGCAGTACTTCATAACCGGGTACTGCCAGGATTTCGTCCAGATTCTCGTACGCTTCGACGCTCTCCATCTGCAGAATCAGAAGCGTCTCGTCATTGGCATTATCGATGATGTCCTGCTGGGTCAAGCCAAGATACCCGGCGAAAAACGGTGCGATGCCGCGCATGCCTACCGGTGGGTACTTCGCCCAGTGCACCGCGCTTCGTGCATCGTCCGGTGTATCGATCTGCGGCACCATCACACCCACGGCTCCAACGTCGTAGGCCTTCTTGATGTCGCCCTGGTTGTTGTAGGGAACCCGAATCACCGGCGCACTGCCGTTTTCGCGTCCCTGCACGCAGATCGTGCCAATCGATTCCGTACCGGCCGGCGAATGCTCCTGGTCGATCCACACCCAGTCGGCCCCGGTCTGGTAAATCGACTGGGCAACAAACGGTTCACGGGTGAACATCGAAGTGCCAAGAACGGGGTTTCCGGAAGCCAGTTTTTGCCGGACGTCGCTTGGGTAAGTCATTGTTTTGGATTTTGCCTGTTGGGTGTGGCGTTAGTCGTCGACAGTCGAACACGGTCTGCGGGCGCATCTTATATCCGGCGAAAGGTGCGCGGGGACCGCGACAGGAGCCATTTCCCGGGCAACTTCATTCGGTTAGCAGCCAGGACTTCTACGGTGATTCTTTCGCGATTTATAGGTCCAGATCCTGCGCCTGCCCCGTGGCAGCCGATTTGTACAGCGCTTCGATTACCGCGGTATTCCGCAGGCCGTCTTCGGCGGGAAATTCCGGGGCCTTACCGGTCAGCACACATTCGGAGAACTCATCGAACTGGACGATGAACCGGTAAGGTGCCGGGGTGGCGATGATCTGCTCGTCGCGGCGGTTTCGGCCATCGCCTTTTTTGATGATTATCGGACCCGAATCGTCGGTCATGTTTGGAATCTCGATACGCCCCTCGGAGCCGTCGATAGAAATTGCCGAACGGTAGGGCTGCTGCATGTTCGATGTGACGTGCGCGATTGCGCCGTTTCCGAACTCCATGAGCCCCGTGAAAGTCGTGTCGATCCCCCAGTTGCCGGAATCGTAAGACGCACCGCGCACCCGCACAGGCTCTGCCGACATCACGAACCGCACCGCGTATACGGCGTAGCAGCCAGCGTCCCACATCGAGCCGCCCACGAGTTCAGCCGAAAACCGTACATTTCCTTCGGGTTCGGCTATGTTGAAGCAAAGTGCGGCGTCGATGGTCTGGATGCTGCCGATTGCACCCTCGGCGATTAGTTTGCACGCCATGCGCAGGTGCGGGTTCCAGCGCGGGGTGAACGCTTCGACCAGTACGACGTTGTTCGCGTTCGCGGCGTCGATCATCCTCTGGCACTCCTCGGCCGATACGGCCAGCGGCTTTTCGCACAGGATGTGCTTGCCTGCTTCGGCTGCTTTTATCGTCCATTCGCAGTGCATGCCGTTCGGTAGCGAGTTGATGATCGCGTCGGTGTTGGGGTCGGCAAGTTGCTCTTCATACGACCCGTACCAACGCTCGATGTTGTGCTTTTTCGCCGTCGCTTCGGCCTTCGCCGCGTCTCGGGACGAGATCGATACGATCTCTGAGTTCTTCGAGCCGTACGAGGCCGGAAGGTGGGCGTTCAGGCCGATCTGCGCGGTTGAAAGTAATCCGTAGCGAACGACGTCTCGTGCCATGTGTTGTCTCCAGTGAAACGGTGAGTAGTGCGCGGCAATCAATGTGACCGGAAAGTTTTGCAAATGAATCAGGAATGATAGCCCCGACTCTCCATCTGCATCGGCATCGGCGCGGGACGCACGATTTCAGATCATTCCGCCCGTACACGCCCAAACTCACTCCCCACCTGAAAGCAAGTAGGACAGACCGGAGTCGACCGTGAAACGGCCACGCAATGCAGACCGACCCAGAATCATCCGGTAGCTCATGGAATCACGATTGGTCAGGGTGAATTCGGCTTCCCAAACCTCATCGCCAAGTTCCAACTGCGTTGAAATAACAGGCCGCAGCTCACGCTCGCCATTTGAACTTTTAATCCACCTGCGATCAACGATTTTCGCGCTCACTCGAACCGCGTCCCGCCGACTCCGCCTGCGCGGGTACAACTCGAACGAAATCCATTCCCCATCGTCCTGCTCGGTGAATTCCGGCCTCACCGCGTGGAGGGCCGAGGTTTGTGCACCGGTGTCTATCTTGGCCCGGATCCGGGTCAGGTCGAAGTCGGGCAACGACACACGCTCGCGCCAGCCAATGGTCGTCAGTCCGCGACGGCTGCGCCGATTGCGACGGAGGCCGGACATTACGCCGACACCGTTCGGCGGGGACGTTTCGAGTCGAGTTTCTTTTCGACGTGTTCGATCATCACCCCCGCAACGTCCACTCCCGATGCCGTTTCCACTCCCTGTATCCCCGGAGAAGAGTTGACTTCTAAAACGAGCGGACCACGGTCGGAGCGCAAAATATCGACACCGGCGAAATCAAGGCCGAGGGCTTTTGTTGCCGCGCGCGCGGTCACACGTTCCTCGTCGGTAAGTTGAACCTCGTGCGCCTCCCCACCCTGGTGGAGGTTCGATCGAAATTCACCATCTACCGACCTGCGCTCAACCGCCGCAACCACCGTGTTTCCGATCACAAGGCACCGGACGTCCGAGCCCCTCGATTCCTCGATAAATTCCTGGATCAGGATGTTCGCCTCGAGCTGTCGGAAGGCGTCGATGACCGAACGTGCAGCCGAGTGCGATTCGACCAGCACGACGCCCACGCCCTGCGTGCCTTCAAGGAGCTTGATCACGAGCGGCGGACCGCCCACCGATTCGATCAGGCCGTCGATGTCCTGTGTGGCGTAGGCAAAGCCGGTGCGGGGCATCTGGACATCGGTCCTCGACAGGATCTGGAGGGAGCGGAGCTTGTCGCGGGACCTGCTTATCGCCTGCGATTCGTTGACCGTATAGACGCCCATCATTTCGAACTGGCGCACCACGGCCGTTCCGTAGTAGGTCCGCGCCGGCGCGATCCGGGCGATGACCGCGTCGAAGTCCAGGGGTTCGCCGCGGTAGAGCACCTGAGGGTTGTGCGGTGAGATGTTCATGTAACAACGCACGTAGTCGATCACGCGCACTTCGTGCCCGCGCAATTCTGCGGCCTCGAACAGACGGCGGGTCGAGTACAGGTTTTCGACGCGGGAGAGGATTCCTATTTTCATATCGGGTCAGATCAGGTCAGGTCAGGTCGGATGGGGCTTCGTGGCAACTGCTTCTTCAATTACGAGTTTTTGCGTCCATACGGGAGCGGTCCTCTTCAGTCAGGTACGGCTCGATTTTGCTGACAAACTCAGCCATCGTATCGGTAATCGATCCGCTATTGTCGATGGTGATCTTGTTGGGAATCGTTGACCGGTCGAAGAGTTCAGCAAAGCGACTTTTCACGCGCTCAATGTCCCCCTCAGAAATCACCATGTTTTCGTGCGGGTCATCTTGCATTCGTTGCCTGATTACATCGGTTTCCGCGGTCACATGGACCAGGATTATTTCGTCCGATTTGGCCAAAATAGTTGCTTCCCACTGGTGCATCACCACTTCGCGATCCTGAAACTCACCCTTCCCGCCATAACCAAAGAACAGCGGCGCGTAAACCGCATCTTCGATCGCCGCTCCAACCATCATCACGTCGGGAGTGGCCCAACCGTGGGCGTGATAGTACAGGCTGTGACGCTGGTGCATTTCCTTGAACTTTGGAGTACTGGCCAGGAGCCAGGCCTGCTCCTCTGGCGTTGTATTGTCGGGGTGACCGGACGTGTGCGGGATTTTCCAGTGCTCGTGTATCAGCGAGAATCGGGCACCTATCGTGATATCCATCCAGTCGTCAATGGCGTTGGCGAGTGTCGTGTTGCCGACGTACTCGCAACCGACCAGTATCAGTCGCATATATTCACCTTCGGAATCTTCGTTGCAAAGTTGGTTCGCTGCCGTAAGTCCAGTGCCCGGACAAAGGTGAATATTACTCTCACGCAAGCAACGGTACATGGGCCCCGTGCTGTCCCCCTTATTCGGGAGGGGTTGGGGAAGGGTGGATTGCAGCGGCTACCAAGTCATCCGATGACGCCCGGAGCATAACGTTTTCGAATCTACTCTTTCGGTCTGGGAGTCCGGGCCTTACTGGGACGCGACGATTGTCTAATCGCACCTTCCCAGATTTCAATCTGCTCGGGCAAATGTGCCAGCTTTTCGGGAACGCCATGCTCTTCGATCGCATGTTTCTGGACATCGCCAAGAATCTCAGCAAACGACCCTCCGGAAACCTCATGCGTGTTACCGTAGCCCATGGCCTCGCAAGTAATCGTAATTGCCATTTTGTATCCGCCTTCTGATTCAGAAGCAAGTTAGGACTGGACTCGCTCCGTCGATGCCTGAGTTTGATTCCAAATGCGCTCAGGCAGATGCGATCGCGATGAGGCGGGTGACAATTCCACCCAAATCGCCAGAAAAGATGAGCGCCACCCCAAACCCTCCGTTATTACTGCAAGTGATGTCCCCTCTTGTCGGTCCCGCAGCCGCCAGGGGTGGCGTCCAGTTCTACTTTGCGAATGGGCTTATGTAATCGAGATCCGACAGTCTGCGAACCACTCGTGCCGCACCGCCGCCGCAACAGACATTCAAATAACGGACCGATTAACTATCCAGACTAAACAAGACCCCGCCGTAGCAGCAAGGTCCTTCAGTTTGAATTGAGATTGGCACGTCCGGAGGGAATCGAACCCCCGACCCTCTGGTTCGAAGTTCTATTGATAGTGTTTCTGGCTGTGTCTACGTGACCAACTGCTTCAGTTCGGATTAAACTGGCGTTGTGTCTGGCTTGGTCAGGCTTACTCTGAGTGTTTGCCAGCGTCCGTTGAGTCAACATTGGGTCACAAATCCTCACATCTCAATGGCGGGCCTGCCGTCCTCTTGTAATGGCATTTCTGCCTCCCTTCAAAACGCCCAGTATCTGATCTTTCAACTGGATACGTTTGAGGGGGTCAGATCAGACCCTTGTTATTAAAATTTGAAAACGGTGATCTAAAGTTAATGAAATTTAATACATTTTGATGTGATTGAGATGGCAGAAGAAGAGGTCAGTTGTCATTTTTTTCAGTAGTTTGGATTGCAACTGAGAACGTGCACGAAAGGAAACCAAGATTACTTAACGGAATTAAAGTCTGGTTTTCTGGATTAACAGATCGATTTAAGCACAAAGGTGTTGAAGTTAATGACCTGACTTTTCTCTGGTTCCATTTACGGTCGCCTTGTTAAAGTCATCATTTGTAAAATAATGCCGATATCAGTAATATGCGGCGGATGTTCCGTTGTGTCGTTGGTCGTTGGTCGTCTGGGATGACGGTACTAATCAAGTTACAGGATGTAACGGAATCGAGAAATATGATGAAATCGCCAAGTAAGATATATCTATTGATGATGGCTTTGGTTGCCAGTTTCCTTTTGGCTTCGTGTGGGATTGTGGGTGGTGGCACGACGACGGTCAAGATTGGTCTGCTGAGCCCCCAGACAGGCCCGATAGCTGTTTATGCTCCGGGATTTGAGGATGCAGCCAACGTTGCTGTATCAGGTCTGAATGAGGCTAATGATGATTACGTCTTTGAGTTAATAGTTGTCGATTCGGGCTGCGATGGTACCCAGGCGGCAACGTCGGCTCAGTCCCTGATTGACTCAGGGGTGGTTGGAATCGTTGGGGCAGCATGCTCTGGTGCGACTTTGGGCGCCATAGCCGTGGCAGCGCCTGCCGGAGTGCCGATGGTATCGTATGCCAGCACCTCGCCAGCCATTTCCACGGCTGATGATGATGGCTACCTCTTCAGAGTGGTCCCAAGTGACGCCCAGCAGTCTGTTGCACTAGCGGATGTGGTCAAGTCAATGGGCGACAGCAATCCTGCTGTTTTGTTCATGACCAATGATTACGGCGCTGGTCTGGGTGAGAACTTTAAAGCAGCTATGGGCAGTCTTTGCACCGAGATTGGATACGATCCGACCGAAGGTTCATACGATGCTTCGACCTTGGCGCAGGCTGTGGTGGACGGTGGATGTGACTCAGTTGTGCTGATTTCCTACGCAACCGATGGAGCAGCCATAATGGAAGAATTGTTGTCACAGGGATTCAGCGGTAGTCTCTATGGTGCAGACGGCCTGGCTGATGCTGCGTTGACACAATCCTTCACTGACGTTGCTGCAGTTGACGGTTTGGTTGCGACAAAGCCTCGACCAGGCGAGTCTTCGACTGCTAAGTCTTCCTTCGAAACGGCTTACGCAGCTGCGGGGGGCAATCCAGAGGGAATTTACACCAACGAAACTTTTGATGCGGTGAATCTGGTTGCTGCAGCCGTCATGGCCGACAGTAACGATGATCTGCGTGATGATCTCGTGAGTCTGGGATCAAGTTATGATGGTGCCAGTGGCGTTCACACATTCGACAGCAATGGCGATGTGCCGGGGACGGGGTACGAAATTTGTGAATTCAGTGGTGCGAATTTTTCCTGTTCCAAGATATGGACCTCCAGTGGGGGCGTATCGGGTAAGTAATGGATGAATGTACTCGGTGATACGAGTTTCAAAAAAGGGGCCGCTGGTTTATTAGCCAGCGGCCCCTTTTCGATAACGAAATAATTATTGATCTTTGTTTACCTTCAACCTTGATTGAATTACAAGACTGAGCCCATGAATGAACTTTGGCAAAACTGTCTGAACTTTGCGAACTCGCAGCGAAAACTGCTGTTGGCGGGGTTCATGCTGTTTGATGCCTATCTTGGCTTAGCGAATCGTGCGGGCCTAGTAGCTTGGACCGGCCTTTTCGATGGCGATTTGATATGGATGCTTCAGTCAGTTGAGATGATGTTAGGTGGATTGCTACTAATCCACAATGTGTTTTCCTTCGTTAGGGGAAAATGGGGGGTGTTTTCTTTCATCTTCTCTTTTGTCCTTCTGGCGATACTGGTTTTCACCACGCTGGAGTTGCTGCTTTCCAGCCTGGGTACGTCGGGCACAATCAACTTCAACTTATCTGCAGTTGGATTAAGTGGCTTGTACTGGGCTGCCGCTTATCTCAGCGTTGCAGCCGGGTTAGCTTTGACGTACAAGGTTCAACGGTTTGGCAATTTCGCCCAAGCTGAAATGATGCTGGTTGGATCATATGTCGCAATCACATTGATGTGGTCTGATCGCTTTTTCCCAATATCGGATGCGCCAAAAGATGACGTGCTTAACTGGAATTTGTTGATCTGGGCTGGGGTGGTGGCTTTTGTAATCACAGGGATAACGGGGTTAGTGATTGACAAGGTCGTATACAGGAGGTTTCGGAAAAAGTCCGCGTCCCCACAGGTAATGATGATTGCATCTCTTGGGATCGCAATGATACTTAGAGCGCTGCTCTATATGAGATTTTCAGCAGGCACATTCCGCTTCGTTCCCGATCGCGATTGGCGACTCGCAACTTCCAAGTTTTCTGTCTCAACAGAGCGCCTACAACTTTATCTAGGCGATCGCACCGGTTTGCCTTTGATGGAATGGGCTGAAAACGTCAGCGCTTACGCATTTGCATATACAAAGCTGATTCTTGTAGTTGGTGTGTTGGGGGCGGTGTTGTTGCTGTTAGTTCTATTACATCGAACTCTGCTGGGCCGACGAATGCGAGCGGTCGCGGATAACCCAGAGCTTGCCGCGTCTACTGGTATTGATGTTGAACGCGTACATTCAACAAGTGCGTTCCTATCAGCTGGTATTTCTGGTTTGGGAGGGGCGCTGCTTGCTGGTGTTTTGCCGATTAACCCTGAGTTGGGACTCTCTTTGCTTCTCCCCGCCTTTGCGGTCATCGTACTCGGTACGATCGGGTCAATACCAGGCGTGTTTATTGGGGCGCTAATAGTAGGGTTGGTACGAGCCGTCTCCGAGCCATTCTTGATCGGCGTAGGGAATGCTATAGAAAGACCGACGATGAGTGGTTACGCGGAAGTTATGCCGTTCATATTCCTCATTGGTGTTCTACTTTTAATGCCTCGTGGCATTGGGAACGCTATGGCGCGACGGCATATTGATCGGATGCGACGTAGGAACACATTGGATAATGCTGAAGGTGGAAACGGAGTCTCTGGTAATTATAGGTCCGTTGGTAAATATCTGCCTGAATTAAGATTTATTGGGATTTGGTCAACTAACATTCGAGATGTATATGAGTCGATATTTGACCGAGTTGGAAAGTTCATATCTAACGCTGGATTGCGACTTAAGGAGACCCTAAAAATAATCTCCTTGGTAAGCGAATTCCTCGGGTTTATACCCACCTTTCTAACGTGGGTCCGAACCCGACGACCATCTAATGTGGTCGTGTTCCAACGAGAAACAGCCAGAGGGTCATGGATGGCTTTTTTCGTTATGTTTGCGATTCTGATAATTGTCGCTTCATTACTCCCTAGCGCTAGTGTTCTGACAAAGATTATGCAGATTGCGCGCATTGTCAGCTTATTAGGGATTTTTAGTCTTATGGCGTTTT
>CAJWWK010000015.1 GCA_913048295.1 uncultured Dehalococcoidia bacterium | reverse complement strand
CGACACTGTCAGAGGCTGTCAAAGAGGCCGGCGCGGCGGTAACTGGCGAGGCGATACATTTCTAGACTGGCCGGGCCAGCCTAGAAATACCGTTGGCCTCCGGGCGTGGCGTTATGCTCCGGGCGTCTCAGAGCAATAACAAGGTGCCATTGGCACGTTTTCTCCGGCATCCTCGAAGATTAACACCACGGTAAAACGCCGGTGAATGGGGCCGATCAACCGAGTAAGCCGAAACGTCGGCTGCAATGAAACAGGCTATGCAAGAGGATCTCAGTCAACTCCAGCGTTTCCTAGGTCAACGATAGCCTAGAACCATGACTACACCGGAAGCCCGTGCCGATAACTAGTTTTGAATCGCTTGTGACCAGTTAGTGACCAAACCCTGTTTTTTCCTCAAAATTTGGCGAATCAAGTCGCAGTTCAGAACCAATACGAAAGCTGCCCAGGTATTGCCGTTAATTCCTCCCTCCCTAGCAGGGAGGGAGGACCTGTCACTCGTTATTCGAGGTGTTGGAAGAGGCCTGTCGGGTCGGCCCATTCATCGGGGACCCGCAGCGACAGTACCGTCGCATCGCAGGTCAAAACCCCTTTGTGGGAGAAGAGGTCGACAGCGAACAACGTTTTCCGGGCTCCTTTTTCGATTAGCCTGGCGCGCGCCGTAACCGGGCCGTCGATCGGCGTTGGTTTCCTGTAGTTCACCGTCAGCGAGGCCGTTGCGTACCAGATTTTGTTGCCTTCCCCAACCTCACGGCCTTCGGTGCGGTAGGCGTCCGCCATTGCCGAGCAGACACTGTGGCAGTCGATCACCGTGGCGATGGTCCCGCCGTTCATGACATCCGGAGGCATCGCGGCGTGCTGCGGCTCAGGCTCAAAAACACATACCGATTCGTCGCCGTCCCAAAACGACTTGATGCGCAATCCCCTGTCGTTCCACGCCCCGCAGCCGAAGCAATGATTCCCATGAAGTCCATCCTGGAAATAAGTGCGTTCCGATTCGTCCTGGCTCATACTGCTCCCCAAAATATTTTTAAATCTCGACCGTCTCGCCAAAAGATATCGACTTTCGTTCCGGCGCGGTAGGGTTTGAGCTGGTTTCTCGGGTTTGAGGGGCCCGCTCAGTCGGCACAGATCCTGAATGCCGTTCGGCCCTTCAACAGGCTCAGGATGGCTGTAATTTAGAACCCGGTCACACCAACAGTACATCGAACACTTATGCGACAAACCAGATCACGTTCACGGGCGCTCCTGCTGATTTCGGCAGCAACATTCTTTTCTCTTTCGGTCTGGTTTTCGACCAACGCTATTTCTGGCGCACTCGAAGTCGAAAAATCGATCGACGAATCTTCCATTGCACTGCTTACTATCGCGGTTCAACTGGGTTTCGTGTTTGGAACACTCGTAATTGCATTCACCAACCTTTCCGACCTGATTAACGCACGCACGATGTTCGCAATATCGGCAGTTCTCGCTGCTGCCACAAACCTGCTGGTGATCCCGCTCGAATCGACACCGATGCTGATCGCGGCCAGATTCGCGACCGGGGCCTTTCTTGGCGGCGTGTACCCACCGGCCATGAAAATCATATCGGGCTGGTACACGACAGGCCGGGGGTTCGCACTCGGGACGATGGTCGGGGCACTGACCATCGGTTCGGGATCGCCCCACCTGCTGAGATCGGTTTTCTCTGAAAACTGGCAGGCCGTGATTATCGGCAGCTCGGTACTCGCGGTGCTCGGGGGGTTGGTGCTGAAATTCCTGGTTGCCGATGGGCCTCATGACGTTCGGGGTGCGAAGTTCAATCCCCGGTACCTCCTTGGCGCCCTGACGAAGCGCGGTCCGGCACTGGCGCTCACCGGATATCTCGGTCACCAGTGGGAAATTTACGCGATGTGGACCTGGATCGGTAGTTTCATGCTGTACGTGGTTGGTGAAAAACCACTTCTCGACGATGGGCTGGAACTGGCAAGCGCGCTCACGTTCCTGGTTTTTGCGTTTGGAGCCGCTGCCTGTGTCTACGCGGGTGTCTGGTCGGAAAAAATCGGCCGAACGGCAACTGCAAGCATCGCCATGGTCGTTAGCGGTGGCATTGCATCGTTCGTCGGTTTCCTTTCTCCGGATTCGACGGTTTTGATCGTGTTTATCGTTGTTCTGGTGATGATATGGGGTGCGGCCGTGGTAGCCGATTCGGCACAGTTTTCGACCGCAATGACCGAACTCAGCGATCCGGTATACCGGGGGACGATGCTCACTTTCCAGACTGGTATCGGGTTCGCGTTGACCGCGGTGACGATCTGGCTGCTGCCGATTATCAGGGACTCTTCCGGCTGGGGTTGGGCGTTCGCCATGCTGGCCATTGGTCCATTGGTTGGCACGATTGCCATGATGCGGCTGCGCTCGATCCCGGAAGCGACTATGTTGGCGGGCGGCAGGAGGTAGAGATTTATTAAGGTCTGTGTTGTATTGGCGACCCAGTTGGGGGGAGGCGAGGGGGGGTGACTTGAATCTGCGATCTGCTGGCATTGCCGCACTTTTACTGTTGACGGCTGTGGTGCTGGCGGCCTGCGGTTCCGACGATTCGAGTACCGAAACCTTTATCGGTGCGGCGGCGGACGAAGATCAGGCGCTAATTGTCCGCACCGGCGAGACTTTCACGGTCGACCAGTTTGAGACTGCCGGTTTCAAGCTTTTAAAGGAATTTGACGTCGATACCGTCCCGCTTGCACAAAACGTCTATTACAGTTTCTCGGAACGACGTGATATCGAGATCCGCAAGTACGCCAGTCACGCCGATACCAACTCGGCAGGCGTCGAATCGGCGCTGGCTGCTATTGGACGCTCCCCAAATTCAAACTCGGGCGCCGGGATTATTACTTCGACCGGAAATCACACCAGCTACCACGCCTAGATGGTCGCCGGGAACATGGTCCTGCTCTGTCAGACCGATATTTCGGCCTGCGAAAACCTGGTGAACGCCATTCCTTAGGGTCCGTCGTTCGATACCGAGCGACCGTAAGTTACCGGGAAGGATTCAGTATGCGAGATGCAACTTACCTCGACTTTCCGCTTGCGGAGTACGAAGGCAGGTTCAGCAGCCTGCAGGGCGAAATGCTGAAAGCTGGCCTCGCCGCCCGTGCTGTTCGTCGACCAGGTACACGACGAAAACGCACGCCAGACATCGCCCCTCTAAGATGTGCGCATATGGGGCACGCGCGGGATGGCAAACATCGATCTTCTCGCAAGTACGGTCAGGGAGTTCGGACTTGGGGCTGCGAACATCGGCCTCGAGTTCGGGGCGGCATCGTCCATTCGAATGACGCCGGACGAACTGGGCGGTCTGAAATCGGCGCTACTAGAAGTAGCGTTCGTCGATTGCGATGAAGCCGTCGGCCGATCGCGCATGGTGAAGTCGGCGATGGAGATTGCGCGCATCAGGAAGACCGTCGAGATCACCGAGTCGGGATACTTGGCTGCATTCCGCGCCGCGGCGCCGGGAATGACGGAGCGCGATCTCATCGCGATTATTGCCGAAGAGTGGTTGATGCAGGGCGGAGAGACCCCATACAACGGAAATAACTACGAATACCTCGCGCTCCAGGCCGGCCGAATCCTCCAGATGACGCCGTCGCCGGTCGACAGGAAGATCGAGCGGGGTGACCTGATCCAGATCGATGGCGGGCGAGCTTCCGC
Source organism: uncultured Dehalococcoidia bacterium (assembly GCA_913048295.1). Classification (GTDB taxonomy): domain Bacteria; phylum Chloroflexota; class Dehalococcoidia; order Lucifugimonadales; family Lucifugimonadaceae; genus Lucifugimonas. Next base: position 42,429 of record CAJWWK010000015.1, on the reverse strand, counting down.
GGGCACGCGGCGGACGTTTACTGCAACGCCTATATCGGGTCGGATCTGCCTGCGAAGATACACAAGTATGCGCAGGGAACGCGCGTCGTAGTGCAGGCCATTCTACGTTCCATAACACCGGGCATCACCTCGGCGGAACTCTGCGCGGTGGCCGAGGATGCCATTGCTGAGATCCAGTTCGGGCAGTTCCGTCGCCCGCTCACCAACGCCGTTGGCAATGCCGCGGGCATCTACATCGGCCATGGAATCGGCTTTTCGGTCCATGAGTTGCCGACTATCCAACAAAAGACGTAACACCGCGGATGCCTGGCATGTACGGCGCGATAGAGATCCCGTTTGGCCAAGACGAGATCGACTTTATTCAGTGGAAGGACAACTTCGTGGTGACCGAGTCCGGAGTTGGAGTCCTGTCCAAGTTGCCGCGGGTGATCTGGCTGACTGGCTGACAGTTCATCCTGAAGGCGAACGGTGTGGACCCTCTGTCGACCTTTCGACGGGCTCAGGATGAGTTTTTTAGTGTCCCGCAACCGGTAATCACATATTGAACAGGCCCACATTGCTGTGGGCCTGTTCAATATGTAAACGCTGGTGGTTCGGTTTTGACTTCTAGGCGGCCTGGTTGAAATCGTCGGTCGGGTGCGTGAAGCTCACGATGCGAGCCGAACGGCCGAGTCGTGTCTGCTCGGCGATCTGGCCACGTGACACCATGTCAAAGAATGCACCCTGTCCTCGAAGACCCTCGGGGCAAACTGTGCCCTCTTCACCTGAACCGAGCAAGAGTCCGAGGCCACCCCTTGCCGGGATGATCGCAGTGCCGTTTGAAGTGCTCTTGATGTTGATGAGTGTCATCGTATTGCCCTTTGTCGTGCCGCAGATCAATTACCCAGTGCCCTTTTGATTGCAGTAAGTGCCTGTTCATCTGATGACTACAACTTTAGGCCTCGACAGACATGGTCGGCTCCAAGCTAGCTACACTACGCGGCTGTGAGTCATCACCCATCAAAATGAGCCACCCGTGTCGCCGCGGTGAGCCAGCGGGTTCACGCGACTCGCTTCACCCGTTCGGGGAGGCTCAGCCGGCTGTTGCGGCACCACGTCGGCGACGTCGCCACCTGCGTGTGTTTCTACGTGACTTTGTCGCACCGTTGGGCGAACTGGCAGGTCTATCCGGTAACGTGATGTCATCGACGACTTTACCGTTCACCGACGATTTGAGTTTGCGGGGACGAATAGTGCCGGGTGCCTTCGAGTCGGGCCTGATGCCGTTCATGTTCCTCAAATACTGGCCGGTGGAAGACTTTTTCACAGATGCCACGTACTCAGGGGTCCCCTGGGCGACGAGTTCACCGCCGCGCTCGCCGGCAAGTGGCCCGAGGTCGATCAGCCAATCGGCGTTTTTGATCATGTCGAGGTGGTGCTCGATCAGGATTACCGTGTTTCCGACATTGACCAGACGGTGAAGGACCAGCATCAGCTTTGCGGCATCATCGAACGACAGCCCGGTTGTCGGCTCATCGAGAATGTAGATCGTCTGGCCGGTCGAACGCTTTGAGAGCTCGGATGCGAGTTTGATTCGCTGCGCCTCGCCGCCCGAGAGCGTCGTCGCCGGCTGCCCCAGATGGATGTAGCCGAGTCCGACATCGATCAGTGTTTTCATTCGGGTTGCGATCGACGGAATGTTCTCGAACAGCTTTGCGGCTTCCGACACTGTCATATCGAGCACATCGGAGATCGACTTGCCTTTGAACTTGATCTCAAGCGCTTCCCGGTTGTAGCGTGCACCCAGGCATACTTCGCACGGCACCGTGACGTCGGGCAGGAACTGCATCTCGATCTGAACGTACCCGGCACCACTGCACGCTTCGCACCTTCCGCCCTTCACGTTGAACGAAAATCTGCCGGCCTTGTAACCGCGGGCCTTCGCTTCGGGCATTGAAGCGAAAATCTCGCGGATAGTGGTGAAGACGCCGGTGTAAGTGGCCGGGTTCGAGCGAGGAGTACGGCCAATTGCTGACTGGTCGATGTTGATGAGCTTATCGATATGTTCGAGGCCGGTTACCTCGTCGTGCTCGCCCGGTCGGTCCTTTGAACGGTAGAAATGCTGCGCCAGCTTTTTAGAAAGAATCTCGTTTACGAGCGTGCTCTTTCCAGAACCGGAAACGCCTGTGATGCAGGTCAGGGTACCGAGCGGCAGGGCAATCGAGATATTTTTGAGGTTATTTGCCCTCGCACCGTGCACGACGATGCTGTTGCCATTGCCCTTGCGGCGCTTCTTCGGGACGGGAATCGACTTTCTACCGCTCAGGTAAGCACCGGTCATCGACTCTTCGCTGGCAACGACATCGTCTATCGTCCCTTCGACAACGACATGACCGCCGTGCAGACCCGCCCCCGGACCGAGGTCGACAATGTGATCGGCAGCCCGCATTACAGCCTCGTCGTGCTCGACGATCAAAACCGTGTTGCCCACATCGCGCAGGTTTTTCAGGGTCGCGATCAGGCGGTCGTTGTCGGCAGGGTGGAGTCCGACTGATGGCTCGTCACAGACGTAGAGCACCCCCATCAGACCCGAGCCGATCTGGGTCGCGAGTCTGATGCGCTGCCCTTCGCCACCAGAAAGTGTTGCCGCCGCACGGTTCAGGGTCAGGTAATCGAGCCCCACCCTCGAAAGGAATCCCAACCGGGCTTCGACTTCCTTCAGGATCTGCGTGGCGATCGCCTGTTCACGGTCGCTCAGCGGCTCGGCAGCCTTGCCGGACTGGGCGGCCTCGCCAGTTTCCGATTCGGGCCAGGTCCCGGTCCGGCAGGCCTGTATCCATCTCAGGCCGTTCTCGACCGACTGACTTGTAACTTCGATAACATTCATGCCGAGTACGGTCACGGCCAAGGCCTCGGGCTTCAGGCGGGCACCGCCACAGGTGACACATGCTCGCTGCGCCATGTAGCGGGCGATATCCTCACGGACGCTGTCGGATTCAGTATCGACGTGGCGTCGTTCCATGTTCGGTATCACGCCATCGAACGCGGTATTCCAGCTGTAGACACGGCCTTTTTGCGTCTGGTGCGACACCTCCAATTTCTCGCCACCGGTTCCGTACAGGACGATCCGCAGCTGGTCCTGGTCCATCTCGCGCACCGGGGTGTCCATCGAAAAACCGTAGTGCGCAGCCAGCGATTCGAGGGTCGAGTGGTACCACGGAGAGTTCGAGCCTGACCGCGCCCACGGGGTGATCGCACCCTTGTTGAGACTGAGCGACTTGTCCTGGATAACGAGTTCAGGATCGACTTCGAGGCTGAATCCGAGGCCGGTGCAGGTAGGGCATGCGCCGAACGGCGTGTTGAACGAGAAGTTGCGCGGTTCGAGTTCAAGGATCGAGATATCACAGTGGACGCAGGCGAAGTGCTCAGAGTAGACGACATCTTCGTCTTTTCCTTTTTTGCCAACGCCCAGCTTTGAGGCGACCAGATTGCCGCCTGCAAGGCGCAGGGCTGCCTCGACCGACTCGGTGAGCCTGCCCTGCTCGGTGTCTTCGCGAATGATGATCCGGTCGACAACGACCTCGATGTCGTGCCACTTGGTCTTGGCGAGCTTGAACTCGTCCGAGAGGTCGCGAGTTTCGCCGTCGACCCGCACACGTACGAAGCCATCGTTCCGCGCCGTTTCGAATATATGCTCGTGCTCGCCACGCATGTGAGTGACCATCGGCGCAAGTATCTGAAGCCGGGTGCCCTCGTCGATCGCCAGGATCGAGTCGACGATCTGCTGAACGGTCTGGCGTTCGACAGGTCGGCCGCAGTTGTAGCAATGGGGACGCCCGGCTCTTGAGAACAACAACCGTAGGTAGTCGTAAATCTCGGTGACGGTCCCGACCGTTGAGCGCGGGTTTTTCGATACACCCTTCTGGTCGATCGAGATGGACGGGCTGAGCCCCTCGATGTGATCGACGTCGGGTTTTTCCATTCGGCCAAGAAACTGCCGGGCGTAGGCGGATAGCGACTCGACGTACCGGCGCTGCCCTTCGGCAAAGATCGTGTCGAAGGCGAGGCTGCTCTTGCCGGACCCCGAAACACCGGTTATGACCGTGAGTGTGTCGCGCGGAATACGGATGTCGAAGTTCTTGAGATTGTGTTCGCGTGCGCCGCGAATGACGATATCCGAGTCGGGCATGCTTTAAAAGATAGGCCCAATGCCGGGCCTTGTGGTAAGTGACCTCGTCGAAAAAGCTGCTGACATCGCGCTGAGGATCCAATCAACGCGAGTTTGATACCAGTTGAAACGAGTGTAGCAATTCGACGCAAATGTATGAGGTCGGAGTGTCATATCTGTTGCCGGTCACGGGCGGAACATTAGTCATCGGAAAGTTGACCCCGCGTTAAGGCAAGCTCTTTTTTCAGACGGTGTTTGCATCGCCTTTGGAGGTGTTTGGAGGGCGATCTGTGTCGTGGGCGTTCCCCCTCAACCTAACCTTCTCCCCGCGGGAGAAGGGACTACTCGCGCGGCACATCCCCCGATCACGCTCGGGAAATATGATGTTGTTTCGGATGGAAGGGACCATGTGAGTCAGCCCCCGTACGGCCGCGTTCTGACTTCGTCCATGAAGGCCTCCGATCGGAGTCCGCGGTCCAGTACGTGATGGACCTGTGCCCGTAGGATTCGGGAAAGCTGCCTGTTCTTGTCTTCGCTGACGCTCATTTTGTCGGCCTGTTCTGCGTCGGTGCGGGCCAGGAACCGCAGAAGTTTGATCGTGTTCAGACTTGCCGGGAGAAGCGCCGTTTCGCCGACGGGGCGAGATTCGCTACTTACCAGCCCGCCACGATCGGGTGAATACAGGTGGTCGCCGGGCTTCAACTCGACACCGGTCTCGACACACCGCGAAAGCTCCGGTGCAAAACCGCTGAGTTGCAGCAACCGCATCTCGAAATAGCGAACCACCATCTCGGGGTTTTCAGTTTTTTCAAGTAGTCCCAGTACCTGAGTTAATAGCCGAAAAAGCGGCTGGTTCGAGCCTCCCTCAACGGAAAAGCGCTCGGCCATTTCTGAAACGTACGAAGCCCTGGAGAACCTTTCGAGGTCGTCTCGCAAACCCCTGAAGCCGTTAACTGTCGAGACCTGGCTCAGGCCGTGCAGGGTTCGGGTTTCTCGTACGGAAACGCTGACGTGCCGCAGCAGGTCGAGGTGCCCGCCGAGCTTCGACCCCGGCTTTCGTGCGGCCTTTGCCACGCCGCGCACAAGGCCGTGGACCGGGGTCACCAGCGTGATTATGCGATCGGCCTCGCCAAGATCGAGAACCCGCACGACGACCCCGTCGGTGGTGTATGTGATCGGGCGCCTCGAAGTCATCGTGGCTCAATGATAGAGGTGTTGGTAGGAGTCGTCCCGGCGCAATCGGAACGTCTCAGATGGCGAGTCTGGTGAGACGTGATTCTATGAGGACGCTCGGCCTCGGGCATCGGTCCTGAATCGGGTTAGCTCTGTTGACATGATCGAAAGATGATTCATTTGTGCGATGTAACGCAGCGTAGCTATAGTCATTCTGAACTGGATTCAGAACCTTTCTGGTGAGCGAATACCGTTCATCTGAGAACGGGGCAATCTTGCTCACGCGCCGCGGTTCATGTCGCATCCGAGAGAGTTCCCGGATCAAGTCCGGGATGACAACTTCTTGCGTCCGCGTCGCGTCGACTGAGCCAATCAAGTCCAGGATGACAAGGGTGCCGAACGGTGGTCTGGGCGTCGTTTCCCGTCTATAAGCATCCCTCCGCAAAGGTCGGGAAGAGGATCCACATTTACCCCCCACACTCGTCCGATTCGCTCAGTTCGAGTGGAGTCGCCTCGATCAAACCCGACACCGCTGAACGGCCCATCCGGACCGGAGCCTCGCCGCTCACGCCAAGTACAAGCGTCCTGAACGTTGGGTCGTCCGGAAGCGTGAACACGATCTTCGCATCATAAGTGTGCGGCCCCGTCGACTGCACTGCCCACTCGCCGATACCGGCTGGATCGCCGTCCAGCACCGCAACCCGCCCGTCGCACAGGTGGAGCGACCCCGAGAAGGCCTGGGACACCGCACGGGTGCTGTAGTTATACGCCACCACGTCGACAACACTGCCTGAAAGATAGGCATACCAGTAGTTGATGCCCTGTTCCTCATCCAGTTCCTGCGAGCCTTCAATTGTCAGCCGGGCAGGGAATTCTCTGCGGCCATCGACCCACGGGATATCCTCGATCTCGGCGACAAACAGCTCGACCGGCTCGGTGAGTTTGCGCTCGTCGGCCGTGAACGCGGGCTGAATCCCCGGCTCGGAAAGAGTGCAGCGATCGCTATCAACAAACTCGATAGTGCTTGAACTACCCGAACGTGCGGGCATGCCTTCGTGAATACCGAGCGCGAAGGTTATGCTGTTGCCAGAAAACGGTATCTCATGGGTCAGGGTCACTTCATGCCAGGCCCCTGCCGACGCATTCACGCTCCATTTGGCGGGTCCCTGCGGCTCGCCTTCGAGATATCCAGCCCCACCCGGGCAGAGATGCAGTTCTCCTTCGAAACGGGGGCGTCTGCGGAAGAAAAAATTGCCTGAAGTTGCCTGCATGGTCGAACCGGTCAGGAACTGGGTCCACAGATCGACAATTTCTTCGCGATCTGCCCGTGAGTACAGTTCGGGGTCGAGACCCGGTGGAATCATCCGCACGCCGTCTTCTGTCAAATTCGGCCAGGGCGTGGCGGTGACCGAGACCGGTGCGGGGGTTACTTCGACTGAAACAAACGTCGGCTGCGGGAATTCGGGCCGACCCGCGGCCGGTAGCGGTTCTGTGCCGCACGCGCTGAGAAACAGGAAGGCGATGATCACAACTGAACCGAGCATTAGCGGAAGTTTTGTACTCGACCGGGATGCTCTCGCAAAACGATGTCGGACGTATTGAAGGAATTTCATTTCTGAAATCGTACCTGTCGAACTACCTACACGGCTCAGGATATTTCGACTCCACGTAAGGCCTCGGTTCCGTTTTCGAAACGCGGCGGTTACCGTGTATTTACGAGCAATCTTCAACCGAAGTTCACCGGTACCGATACCGTGTACATGATCCCGGCCGCGCGTGTGGCAGTGGTTCTACGCGGCCGATCACGGTCCGGAAATTGGATCGTCCGGACGTGAAGAGATTTCCGACCGGCTTTCCAGGGCGTGGGCGAGGGTTGAATCGTCGGCATACTCAATGTCGGAGCCGCTCGGGAGGCCTCTTGCCAGGCGAGTGATCGATACTCCGAGCGGGCCTATTAGCTGCTGGATGTACATCGCGGTGGCTTCGCCTTCGAGGTTCGGGTTGGTGGCGACGATCACCTCGGTCACCGAACCGTCACGCAGCCGCTCGAGCAGTTCTCGTAGTTTGAGGTCGTTGGGGCCGATGCCGTTTACCGGCGAAATGACACCGTGCAGAACGTGGTAAAGGCCTGAGTAGACGTGCGCCCTTTCGATTGCGACCACGTCGAGCGGTTCTTCGACGACGCAGATTTTGGTGCGGTCCCGCTGCAGGTCGCTGCAAATGACGCACTCCTGCGATTCGCTGAGGTTGGCGCAGGTTTCACAGAGAACAACTTTGTCCTTGACGCCGAGGATGGCCGCGGCAAACTCTTCGGCTTCTTCCTGCGGCATACGAATCAGGTGATAAGTGAGGCGCTGCGCGATTTTCGGGCCGATCCCGGGCAGCCTGTGAAACGCCTCGATCAGGCGGGCTACCGGAGGGGCGGCGGACGGTGCGATTTCAGAAGGGGCCATCAGGGTCCTTTTTGAACCACATCAGGCCCGTATTCGGGGCCTGGTTACGTGTGGTTGAACTGGGTCGATTAGAGCTACATCAGGCCCGGGATATTCATCCCGCCTGTAATTTCGCCCATCTTGTCGGCGGCCAGCTTCTGCGCGCTCTCCATAGCTTCGTTGACGGCGGCGAGAATGAGGTCCTGGAGCATTTCGACATCTTCAGGGTCGATAACTTCAGGGTCGATCTCGATCGATTCGACGTGCGAGCCGCCGATCACCGAGACTTTCACCACCCCTCCACCCGAGGAGGCTTCTGTGCGTGCCTGCGCAATCTCGTCCTGCACGGCAGCAAGGCGGGCCTGCATCTGCTGGGCCTGCTTGAGCATGTTGCGGTTCATCATGAAGTTTTGAGTCCTGCTCGTCGTATTAAGTGAGCGGTGCGGAGAGTAAAGGCGAATCCGATAATCATACTTGTTCGCCGCTCGGGGCAGGCAGATTCAGAATGACAGGAGCCGTCTGGTGGTCGCGGTGGTGATAAAGAACTCGACTCAGGAATCGGTATCTGGCGTTTCGGAAAGCGCGCCTTCACCCTCACCGGCGTCGGCTTGTGCTTCAGCGTCTTCTTCGGCGACTACTGTTGCACCCATTGCTAGGGCGGCGCGCACCATGGCGCTTTCCTGTGCGGCCGACGTTGGCTGGCCGGTCTCAGGCGAAGATGCGTTCCCCGCAGCGGCCTCATCACTATCGCCGGCCTCGTGCGGCGACCTGATCTGGAGGTCCAGTTCAGAGCCGTACGCCTCGGTGATCGCGGCTTTCAACGCGTCGCGTGAGCGTTGGTCCTGCATCTCTTCGACGAAATTGTTTTTCAGGGCGTTGCTCTTGAAACGCAGTGCGATCTTGCCGTCGGCCGGTTCCGGCGCCTCGATATTTCGCAGCAGCGACCCGACTACGAAGCGGCGGTTTTTCGTGCGTCGCATCGCCCAGACGACCTTCCCCCACCGTTCTTCGCTCGGTGTGCGTTCACGGCGCGGAGCAGGGTGGGTTGACTCCGGACTCGTGGTGCTGGCAGCGGGCGCATAAGCCTGTTGCGGCGCGGCCTGTGGTCGAGCCGGTGCGGCCCCTGAGGAAGCCGGGGTGGGGGCGGCCGGAGCGGCACTTGCCGCCAGCCTTGTGGTTGCCTTCAACACCGCAAGTTCGAGGGGGAGCGGTGACGACGAGTTTGCCTTCATATCGGCCTGGCCGAGCGATGTCAGGATATGCAGTATCTGGTTCAGTCGGACGGGTTTTGCCGCGGTCGCCATAGTTTCAGAGAACTCCGATCCCTGGCTGATCGAATCCTCCACGCCTGCCTTCATCAGCAGAGCCACACGTAGCGCGTCGACCGTACCCGAGCGCAGGGCGAGGAGGTCGGCACCCCGCTGGGCCTCACGGTTAATAATTGTCAGGGCCTGCGCGGCGTCCTTTTCCAGCAACGCCGTCGCCAGTTCGGTGCTGGTAGCGGTATCGCCGAGCCCGAGCAACTCGCGCGCCTGTTCTTCCGTTATCTCGGCCGGCTCACCGTCATCGCCCGCCTGTCCGTACGAAATCGAAAGCTGTTCAAGCAGGTTTTCGGCGTCACGCAGGCTGCCCCATGCGATTCGGGCGATCATTTCAAGGACGCCGGGATCCGCCTCGATCTCTTCAGCCTCGCAAACCTCGATCAGCCGTTCGATTACGTCATCGTTGGAGAGTCGCTTGAAGTCGAACCGCTGGCAGCGGCTGATGACCGTTGCCGGCAGCTTCTGGGCGTCGGTCGTGGCCAGGATCATCACGATGCGCGGTGGCGGCTCTTCCAGCGTCTTCAGCAGTGCGTTGAACGCCTCGGGAGTCAGCATGTGCACTTCATCGATGATGTACACCTTGTACTTGCCTGAAACCGGTTGGAACTGGACGTTTTCACGCAGTTCTCGAATTGCGTCGATCCCGCGGTTCGAGGCGGCGTCGATCTCGATCAGGTCAAGATACCGACCCTCGTCGATCGCTATCGAAACCTCTGAATCCGCGATCGGCTCGCCCTCTTCGGTGACCTCAGAATTCAGCGCCTTGGCAAGAATTCTCGCGGTCGATGTCTTGCCGACTCCGCGCGGGCCAGTGAAGAGGTATGCATGCGAGACGCGATCGGAAGTGATGGCCCGTTTCAGGGTTTGGGTGACGTGTTGCTGCCCTGCTACTTCGTCGAAACGAGTAGGGCGCCACTTCCTGTAAAAAACCTGGTTGGTCGTCACTTAACAATCGGTCCCAAAAGTATCTACAACGGGAATTAATCCCCGAATATTCCGGCGAGAACCACGTCGGTCTTGCCGAACATTATCTTCTCTTCTTCAGGTTCCGCATGATCGTACCCGAGGAGGTGAAATACCCCATGGATAGTGATCATTGCGAGCTCTCGTTCTGTCGATTTCCCGTTTCCCGCCGCCTGGCGTTCGATCTGCGGCAGCGAAATTACGATATCGCCAAGTCGTTCGGTGTTAACGAAATCCGAATCGCCGAACTCCGGGAAAACAGGCCACTCCTCATTGTCAGTCCTGATACCCGGTACACCGCTCCATTCCTGGAACGATAAAACGTCCGTTACTTCGTCTTCATCCTTGAAAATATAGTTCAGGTCTCTGATTTCCTCGTCGCCGGTAATCATGACTGTGAGCATACGCGGCCCTTCCCAGTGCTGGGCATCAAGGGCAGCGACTGCGGCTTTCAAAACGAGTGATATATTCGATTCCGAGAGCTCATCGAGATCAAAAACGACCTCGACACGGCCATCTTCAGAAAGAAATACCTCGGGGTCGAGAGGGGAGAACAAGGTGAGGCTATGCTAGCACGTCGGTCCACGAATTCCGGACTAGACGTCAGATGGTTCGAGACGCGATTGCGGCTTCCTCGGCGAGCACGCGAATCTTCGAATAAAGAGGGGCATATCGGGAGTCGACATCAGCGAGACCGCCGGCCTCGAGCGCGGCCCGCGAGATACCGAGGCGGATCTCGGGTGATTTCAGCTGACCGACTTCAATATAAGTACGCGCCTCGTACAGGCTCGGGATCAGTTTGTCGCTGATCGTGCGGGCGACCCAGCGTTCGGCCGGGGGCGCGCTCATCTCCTCGGCCATCTGCACCGCTTCTTCGAGCGTTAAGAGAACTTCAGGACCCGTGGGCCAGAGTTCTTCCGCTTCCTTGATTGGCATCCGTTTATCCGCTCGCATTCGACCGATATTTTCTGAGGCCGAACCAAAATACCACTACAAGCACCGCGCCGAAAACATCTGCAACGACATCTGTGGCCTCTGATGCCCTGCCCTCGACGTTCGACTGGTGCAGCTCATCGAGGACGCCGAATGCGAGCGCCGTAAACAGTGTCAGGTACGCGGTCATCCCGAAACCGAGACGTTTCGTGATGGTGATGGTGCGGAACACGAACATGCTGAGTACGAAGTACAGACCGACGTGCGCAATTGAGCTTGCGAAGGGAAGCCATGAGGTCAAGTCGTCCACACCGTCGTAGTCAACCGCCGGCCTGTCCGAAAGCGCGTAGATGACCGCCATCCACGCGAATGAGAGCACTCCCCAGAGCCACGGGCGATCGAGCTTATTCACGATTCTCGCCTGCAAATGCCCGGCCCTTTCTATCGGAGTTCGCACGGCGTCTATTGACCGTTCAAACGCTGCAATGCATAAGCCTTTTACGCGTCGAATCGGCCATCGTCAAACCGCGATCCGTCGCAACCGACACGCCATCGAGAACGGCATCAGTTTGAAATTTGCCCACCCGGTAGGCCGTGGGTTCTCCACCTCGTCAGGGAACACCGGTTCCTCCAGCCTGTCCATCACCAGGCCGTGTTCGAAAAACGCGTTCAACAGCATTCCGATTGGACGATCGAAGAAATACTGTTTTTCAGCTTGCTTTCGAACGCTGAGTCCCATATCCGGGGTGGCGTCGAGATAATCCCAGCTTGTTATCGTGTGGCGCGAAGTCTCGGTGCTGTGGTCATCCTCGATTTTCCGCCTGGCACTTGCCCTGCCGAACACCGGATGAGCCACGAAAAACACGAATCGGCCTCCCGGCTTGATTAATCCTGGCAAGGCCCGGGCCAGCGGGGTTATCGACGCCATATTCATCAGGCCCATGGTCCGGCGATGCGGTCCCAGATGTCGTTCGCCTCTTGATTCAACTCCGGGTTGTCCAGCCCAACAATCTTTTCGTTCATATCAAGCACTTATCCTGTTCTGGCGATTTTTCGCGCCACTTCGTTCGTTCCTGAAATTAAACGAGGCTAAGCCTCCCAGGCCGAGTCGAAGGCCAGCGACATCGGGTACCACCAGTCGTTTTCTTCGGCTTCGGGGACCTTTTGCTGGTATTCCATCATCAGGTCGTTCCACTCTTCGGCCCGCCTCGAGGCCGTGTAGCCCTGGAAGTCTTTTCGGGGGTCGAAATCGTCGGGGACGGTACAGTACATGAACAGGTGGTTTCCGCTGCGGAAAATCTCCATCCGCTCGATACCGATGCCTTTGAGTGCCTCCAGTACTTCGGGCCACACGTTGCGGTGGTATTCCTCGTATTTTGCGATGAGTTCTGGATTGTTTTTGAGGTCGAGCACCTGTGCAATCGACTTTGACATTGGTATTGACTCCGCTGACTCACCGCTCCTGCCATCTTGACCCTTCGACCCGTTCGACAAGCTCAGGGCAGGCAGGCTCAGGATGGCTAGTCCGGTAAAGTGATTTTGGTGGGCGCATAGCCTACACTCTGGCGCACTCATGCAACTCGTAATCCGCCCCCGGGAGGCCAGTAATGAAGCGAATCGGATTCGAAATAAGAATAAAGCCGGAGATGGCCGACGAGTACAAGGAATGGCACACGAAAGTGTGGCCCGAGTTGCTCGACGCACTGCGCAAGCACGGCTGGCGGAACTACTCGATATTTTTCAAGCCCGATGGTCAGCTGTTCGGGTACGTTGAGGTCGAGGAATCGTTCGAGGCGTCGCTTGCTGGCATGGCTGGCGAGGAGATCAACCAGAAGTGGCAGGACATGATGTCGCCATACTTCCAGCTACCCGAAGGCGCACATGCCGACGAGAACATGATCGAGTGGGAAGAGGTTTTCCACACGGATTAGGAACCACGTATGACAGCTAACCGCCTTAGCTCTAACTCCATCGAGGTTGCCAACGCGTTCGAGGCGATCGAGGCTTACTTCGAGCGCGGGTGGTCCGATGGCCTGCCCATCGTGCCGCCGACCCCCGAAGCAGTGGCTGCTGCGCTTGAAGCGGTGAAACTTGCGCCCGATACACTCCTCGGAGTCGAGCCTATCAAGGGTGCGGTAATCACTGCTGAAAAGGCCGCTATCAACGCCGTCATGGCCGGGTGCCGACCCGAGTACATGCCGGTGGTTGCTGCGGCCGTCGAAGCGATCACCGCAGACGAGTTCAACCTCCACGCGATAACGGTTTCGACAATGGGGGCAGCGATTCTGCTGGTCGTGAACGGTCCGATCGCACAGACCCTGGAAATAAACTCCGGTGTTTCGGCATTCGGGCCGGGGCACCGTGCCAATGCAACGATCGGGCGGGCGATCAGGCTCATCGTGATGAATGTGCTGGGCACCAGCAGCAGGGACGGTCTCGACAAGGCCACTCTCGGGCATCCGGGAAAATACAGCTGGTGCGTGGCCGAAAACGAAGCGAGCCTGCCGTGGGAACCGCTGCATGTGACTCGCGGGCACGACATTAACGACAGCGCTGTGACGGTGTTCGCCGGACTCAGCGGGCTTCAGTTTGGCGAGCATGAGGCCAGCACCCCCGAGGGAATACTCGATGCTTTCGCACAGCGGCTGTATGCCCTCGGCCCCGGAAGTCACGAGGTAGTACTGGTCGTATGTCCCGAGCATGCCGAGCACTTCGCCCGCGCCGGATGGAGTAAAGCGCAGGTCGGGCAGTACCTGTATGAAAACACCCGAAAACCTGCTTCGGAGTGGGCTAATGCGGGCATGCCGAGCGGGGTGGGGCAGGAGAACGGAGCTGAACCCGGGAGTGGTGGCGAAGAGTTGGCCAGCACCCTGCGAACACCAGAATCCGCGGTGCCGATCGTGGTCGGCGGCGCGGGCGGAGCGTGGAGCTCGGTGATTCCGATGTGGGGTTTGGGTGCAAAGACAAAGGCCGTTACACGGCTGATCAACGCAGTCAGGTAATATTTCATAGCAGGAGTCCGAAATGGCAGATCAAAACACACTTCGAGTTCTCGACCCGACCGGTACTCTGTCGATAGCAACCGATGGCATGGCCGAACGGCCGGATTCGCTCGCCGGCAAGCGGATCGGCCTGCTTTCTAACGACAAGCTCAACTCGGAAGCGCTTCTCGACGCCATATACGACGTTCTGGCGGAGCGCTTCGACGTTTCGACTTCTCACAGGATCAACAAGGGCGATGCCTCGAGACCGGCCGAACCGGAATTCCTCAGCGATTTCTCCAACGAGGTCGATGTGGCATTACTGGCAAACGGCGACTGAGGAAGTTGCTCGTCGTCCAGTGTGTACGACTCGTTGAAGCTCGAAGCCCTGGGCGTACCGGCGATAGCCATCTGCACGGAACCGTTTGAATCGGGTGCACGGGCAATGGCAAACCTCGGCGGAATACCCGACTACCCGTTCGCTTTGATCCAGCATCCAATAGGCAGCCTGACCTCCGAGCAGATCCATGAACGCGCCATCGAAGCTACACCGCAGATAATCGGATCGCTCCTCGCACGACGAGAGTAATCGCTGCAATGTAGCCGGAGCGCGGCTTACAGAGGGCCCGGTCAGGCCGGTTGCGAGTAACAGGATTGATTCGGCACAGGCTAGCGATTTTTTGCCGCTGCACCAAACGAAGACAGGATACAACCCCTCAGTAAACGTGCCACTGGCACCAGGTACCACACCATGACCGTCCCACCCTTCATCGACACCCACCATCATCTATGGGACCTTGAAAACAACCCGTATCCGTGGTTGATGGAGCCGATTGACCATTTCGTTGGCGACTACTCGGCCATCCGCAAGTCGTGGCTGATCGGCGATCTGCACGAGGGCGCCAAAGACATCCCGCTCAGGAAATCTGTTCACGTGCAGGCCGAGTGGGACCACAACGTCGACCCTGTTGGCGAGACCGCGTGGTTGCAGAGTGTTGCGGACGACCCCGGATCGAGGGGCATGCCGAACGCCATCATCGCGTATGCAAACCTCTCCGACCCCAACGTAGAGGGCGTACTCGAACGACACGCCGAGCACCAGAACTGGCGCGGCATTCGCCACATGCTGAACTGGTCGGACGACCGCCCCAACTTCCGGTTCGCGGAGGCGGGCGACCTGATGAGAGACCCGCAGTGGCGTTCGGGATTTAAGCTGCTGGAGGTTTTCGGAGGGTCGTTCGAGGTGCAGATCTGGCCGTGGCAGTTAGAGGATGCGGCCAGACTAGCGAACGATATTCCCGAAGTGCAGATAATTCTTGGCCATACCGCCATGCCGATCGGCAGGTCCCCCGGTGAGTTGCGGGAGTGGCGAAAGGGCCTTGAAGCGCTTGGAACGGGCCCTAACATATCGGCCAAGATTTCGGCGCTGGGGATGCTGGACCAGCAGTGGACGACCGAATCGATCGCGCCGTTTGTGCTTGATGCGATCGACATTCTCGGCGTCGACCGCTGTATGTTTGCCTCGAACTTCCCGGTCGATAGCCTGTTCAGCGACTACACAACGTTGTGGAACGCGTACAGCGATATCACATCCGACTTTTCAGATGCAGATCGGGCAATGCTCTTCCACGACAACGCGGAAAGGTTTTACAAGATATAGGGTTTGCAGTGCCGAATCGGCAAATAGCCATTCCCATCGTTTGATGCCGCACGCGCAACTCCGCACCAGGCCCCTCGGCTTCGCGGATCCTTCGACATGCTCAGGCTGCACTCCGCTCGGGGCGCGTAACTCGGTTCCAAGATGAATCTGGCCCGATGCAGGAGTAGTATGTCGCCCGAATATTGGTACACACGCGCCATTTATTAATCTGCATTAGTTACGACAATCACATCAAGCTCTTGACCCAGCCTTCCTCACCGACCGTCGACAACCAGTCGGACGGATCGAACCCGTGGATTCCGTTCACTGCCATCGGCATTGCACTTGTCGTGATGGTGGCGAGCATGACGATGATCGCCGTTGCGCTATCGGAGATCGCCGACCATTTCGGCGTGACCCTGCGTTCCGTCGCGTGGGTAGTCATAGTGCAGGGACTGACCATCACCGCGCTGATGATGCCGATGGGAAGACTTGGCGACATTATCGGTCGCAAGAAGGTCCACCTCGCCGGACTCGTTATCTTCGCAGCAGGAACAGTGCTCACGGCCACCGCACCCGGGTTCGGCTTTCTTATCGGGGCGCGTGTGGTCGCGGCCGTCGGCAACTCCATGCTTCAGTCGGTCACTACCGGCATGATCCTCTCTGTGTTCCCGGGGAGGGAACGAGGAAAAGTTCTCGGCACACAAACCACGATGGTGGCGATCGGGATGGCAACGGGACCGATTTTAGCCGGGCTGTTGATCCAGTTCTTCTCGTGGCAGGCGATTTTCTGGGTGCTGCTGATCCCGATCGGACTCGCAATCGTCCTCGCGCTAACGGTGCTCGACGAGAGCAAGGTGAGCAGGGGCATGGCTGCGAAGAAACCGCCATTCGACTATGTCGGCGCCGTCGTATCGGCATTAGTCGTCATTCTTGCCGTCATCCTGATAAACAACCCATTCGGCATCGCGGTGGTTTCGCCGCTCATGATCGGTGGAGCAATTTCTGTAGTCATTCTGTTTGCTTACTTCGTCTGGTGGGAGTTGAACAGCGACTCCCCGATGCTGGACCTCAGGATGTTTCGGAATCGAGTTCTGAGTATGAACTCGACCGCTCGCCTGTTCGGATTCCTGGGTTCTTCGGGGGTGTTCTTGCTGATGCCTGTGTACCTGATCAGCCTCAGGGGATTTGACGAAGCGCTTGCAGGCGGCATTTTGTTCCTGTCCCCGGTCGGCGTGGCCATCGCGGCACAATTATCGGGTCGACTGGGAGATAAATTTGGCACGTTGCCATTCCTCATCGCAGGTTTTACAACTACAGCAGCGGTTGCCGGTGGACTAATGTTTTTAACTGCCGGCACGCCGGTATGGATCGTGATGACAATCCTGTTCTTCAGCGGATTCGGGATGGGCACGTGGAACGTAACGAACAACAGCGTTGTGATGGGTTCGGTTCCCGTGTCGGCAATGGGCGTGGTCGGAGCGCTGACCAACCTGGTGCGCAACGTCGGTGTAGTGGTCGGTCAGGCAATAACGACGGCTATCGTCGTTGGAGTGATGGTCAGCCGCGGGTTCGACATTCCGCTGAGTGACGTTTCCGGGAGCAGTGGGGCGACAGAGGCGTTTATGGCGGGCTGGCGCATTGGGTTCTTACTCGTGGTCGTGTTCGCGCTGATGGCGGTGGCGCTGTCGATAGCCGCGCGGCCACGTAAGGTCGAGTCGGCCGAAGAACCTGCCCCGATTCCAGTCCCGCAAAAGTAAACTACGCACCTTCCCGACGAACAATACTAGTTATCAACCAACCGCGTCCGACATCTCGGAGAAGGCATCGCCTGTCACTATGAAAGTTCAAACCATTTACCACACCGGGTTCGTCGTCAACGACCTGGAGCGGGCACTCGAGTTCTACACGGGTCTGCTGGGTATGGTGATCGAAAGAGAACCCGTGGTTGCCGATGCGCCCTGGCTGGCCGAGGTTGTCGGGTACGAAGAAGTGGAAATGCACATGGCCTACGTGGGTGTCGGCGACGGCCACTCGATCGAGTTGATCGAGTATGTCTTACCACGGGGCGAAGCACGTTCTGACCAGTCCGATCGCAACCGGCCCGGCTCGGCCCACGCCGCAATGGTTGTGGACGACGTGCCAGCCTGGCGAGAACGACTCGAAGCTGAGGGGATAAACGTGTTTGGTCCGAAGTACGAACGTGATCTCGAATACCCGTGGGCCAGATACGCGATCTACTTTCAGGACCCCGACGGCAACTGGCTCGAAATGGTTTCGCGCGATCACAAACCCGCCGGGTCGACGGCCAACTAGCCGTGAGAGCTCCTGTACCGGGCTGGTTGTCTGGCCTTATCGAACGATTTCGGCAGCGCAATCTTTCGACGGCTGAGAAAACGCTGAATGCCTATGACAGGGGAGTTCGAGAAGTTGAGCGGGGCAGCTACGCCGCGGCCATCAGGCATTTCACCGAAGCACTTTCGGCCGCACCCGAATCGAACAAGCTTTATCACCACCGTGCCGATGCCTTTGCGCTGAACGACCAGCACCGCGAAGCGATAATCGATTACGACGTTGCTGTGCGACTTGCCCCCGGCTACCCCGACACCTATCTCGACCGCGGCAACTCGCGCTACGCCCTGGGTGACCTTGTCGATGCGATAAAAGACTTTTCCGAGGCGATCCGGCTCAAACCCAACTGGGGCGAGGCCTATGCGAACCGTGCCGTTGCGTACGCCGAGCGCGGTGATCAGGATAAATCGGAACGGGACGCCGCGACTGCACGCACACTGGGAGTCGGCGAAATCCGACTCGAAGAGATGCTGAGTGCCGCCCGCTCGAACCTCGAGCCCGAAGCGACTTAATCGAGGGCGATGAAGAGAGAATGCCGAACTTTACCGTCGACCGCGCGGCTGATGTGACCCTGTCCCTCGGTATCTTCGGCAAGAAATACTTCGCCGGGGCCGAAAACTCGTTTATCGCCACTGCCGAGGGTGATTTCGACTGCGCCATCGAGGTTCACGACGTACTGCCGTCGTGGGGCGTTATGGAAATCGTAATCGTAATCGCCGCCGGTCTCTCTGAAGATGACTCCGGTCGCTGGGATTAGTTCCGAAACGAGGCCGGACAGGTTCGGTGCGATTTCTATTTCGATCTCATCGAAATGCGATTTGTTGTCATCCCCTGTGTAGATGCGGGCGATTTTCATTTTTTGCAATATCAGTCCTCCGAGGTCCGGCAACAATACGTCCTTACTGCACGTAGACTGTTGCGACTCTGGCCCACCCGATCATAACGCGCAGGTAAGTTCAATGCTCACCCTGTTCGGTTCTATAGCTGTTTCGATAATGATGCTGTCCTACACACTGGAAGCCCGTTCGAGGTGGTTTGTTACTCGTGTTCGCGGCGGCATCGGCTGCCACTGCGGTCTACAGTGCGCTGGCCGGGGTATACCCGATTACGGTCATTGAGGCGGTCTGGTCGCTGGTGACGCTTCGGCGATTTGTCCTGCGCTATCGGGTCGAACAATTGAGCGTGGTTGAATCATCGCCCGTCGCATAAATGTGCAGGTGAGCGCTAACAGACCAGGAGGTTGAAATGAAAATAGCCGTTGGTGGCGATCATGCGGGATTTCCTATGAAAGCCCCGGTCGTCGAGCATTTGAAATCGCTGGGTCACAAAGTGACTGACCACGGAACGCACTCGGAAGACCCGGTCGACTTCCCTGATATCGCGCAGAAAGTCACCGCTGCGATCCTCTCGGGAGAAGCGGATCGAGGTGTCCTGGTGTGCGGAACCGGAGTTGGTGCTGCGATCGCCGGAAATAAGGTCCCCGGGATCAGGGCCGCCCTCGCGCATGACACCCACTGCGCCCACCAGGGTGTCGAGCACGACGATGTGAACCTGATCTGCATTGGGGCCTGGATAATCGGGATCGCAGTTGCGAAGGAGGTTCTTGAAGCTTTTGTGAATGCCGAATTCTCGTCGGATCCCGACTTTCGCAGGCGTGTAGACAAACTTTCCGAAATGGAACGTAAATACGCTCGTGAGCTTGTTGGTTCGGATTAGCAACCGCTGCTCACGGCGCTAATCGCGGTTATACGGGATAGTCGGTGCGAAATGGATGCATTTAACGTTGCAACGTGCAGTCTGGCGCCCGACTGTCCGCATCGGGAGTTCACGCACGTGCGGGTGATGAATCACTGAGAAACTCAGGAGCGTCCCGGGAGGTCAGTACCTGTTGTTGAACGTACTGATAGCGGAAATAGATGGTTAAAGAACGTCGGGCGGTCCCGCCGGATTTTGATCGGCACGATTCGCTTGCCGAAGAGTTGTGGCGCATCGCTGAAATTGGTCGGGTAATAAGTTCGACTTTAAACCCGGCCGAGGTTTACCCGAGTTCCGCCGAGCATACCCGCGCCCTGATTTCTTTCGACCGGATGATAATCGCCACATTTTCAGAAAATGAGTCGGCGATGGTTGAACAGTACGTCGGAGGGATTCGAATTAATGATCCGACCGAGGAACCACGTACTCCTGTCGTCCGCGATGACCAGTACAGGCGGGTGTTCGTCGAAAAAACCATTTCCTAGTCTCGGATTCTGACATGGACGAATATCAAAAGCGGTCACAACAGGAAGTCGCGCGGTTGCAGGTGGGCCTTAAATCGCTGCTTATCATCCCGCTTGTGTGGCAAACCGGTGTGCACGGCGTCCTGACGTTCCGGGCGTTCGAGCCTGCCGCGTTCGGTGAGCACGAAATTGAATTTGCCTGGCAGGTCGCTAATCAGATCGCCGGTGCCATTTCTGCGTCGAACCAGTACTCAAAATTGGAGAGCGAATCGCGGGAGCGGGAGCGGTTGGCCGAAGAACAGTTGCGCACAGCGGAGATTGGCAGGATGGTCAGTTCAACGCTGGATCTCGACGACGTTTTCAGCGCGTTTGTCGAACAGGCCGCACATTTAGTTCCGTTAGATCGTGTGGTTATCTCACTGGTGAATTCAGACGGTGAAACCATCAAGGACGCATTTATTAGCGGCCAATCGATCGATGATGGAAAGTCCGGGAGCATTCACCCGATCGAAAACAATGTGAAAGAAAGTGTCATCGCAAATAACGAAGTACTGGTCGCAAACGGCGCGCCATACGAGTTCGTTGTCAAGACACACACATCCGAAATGGTCCGGTTCGATTCTGGCCTGAAATCATTACTCGTTGTGCCACTTGCATGGAAGGGTACTGTCGTTGGCACTCTGTCTTTCCGCTCGTTGATGCCCAGTCCGTACGGCGATCACGAAGTCGATCTGCCAAGACAGATCGGCGCGCAGATCGCGGGTGCCGTTGCCACGGCCGATCAGTATCGGCAACTGCAAGAAGCTGTTTCGGATATCAGGAAGCAGGCAGCGGCCCTTGATGCTTCGGCCGATGCCGTCGTAATTCTCAAGCCCGACAGTTCAATCGAATACGGCAACGACGCGTTCGTGCGCGACACCGGGTACTCCAGGGATGAACCGATAGGCAGAAAGTCACCGTTTCTACGTTCAGACAAAGATTCGCCGACCGTTTATGAAGAAATGTGGGAGACCGCCCGCAGCGGCAACCCTGGTCCGGCACTCTCACCGCGCAAAAGAAAGACGGCTCCGAATGCCTGATTGAAACCTCCGTGACACCGGTTTTCGATAACGATGGCGAAATTGCCAGGTATATCGGTGTTCGGCGCGACATTACAGAGCGAGTTGAGGCCGAAAAAGAGCGTTCGGCCAGGCGCGATCTGGATCACTACAGATCAGGGAAGGATCACCCAGGTCATATCGAACCTGATCACCAATTCGTGCAAGTCTTCCCCGCCCTCTATTTCGATTTCTGTACAGATCGGACGGCAGGGCGACCAGGTGGTTATCTCCGTTGAGGACGAAGGCTTTGGGATTTCACCTAAGGACATGGCCGAGATTTACGCTCCGTTCTTCAGGTCGGATCGGAAAGTAATTCGGAATGAGGTCGGTACCGGCCTCGGTCTGGTCATATCAAAAACTCTTGTCGAGCTTCACGGTGGCGAGATAAAAGCTTCCAGCACGGTAGACGTGGGGACCAGGATGCAGGTGATCCTGCCCGGTGCCAGCGACGCCCCCACCGGCCAGCGCACCGGATCTGCTCCGGTCGACTGACCGGTCGGTTCGTCGAAGGAGTACGAACTCGCGCACTGCCGGGGTTCGGCATGTAGCTGCAATCCCACCTGTGCATCTTGACTTCAGTCGGCGGCGGCGGCCTACGAGCCGAAGTTTGGCTCTTCTTCTCTCTCGATCTTATCGGGGTCGAGGTCCATGCCCATTCCGATCGTTGTGGGCAGCGCGATCATCCCGTTTTCGGGTGTTACCGCGTCCTTCAGGAAGTGCTGGTGAATCGTGTTCCACTTGATGAGGTACTCCTGGTACGGAGTGTGAATCGGCGACTGCGAGACCGAGAAGTGGATCCCCGCGTTGGTCGAGTGGCCGTGCGGGATCGTGATGAGGTCGGCCGCGGTCGCAAGCGCCGCTATCTTGAGGACCTCCGACATTCCGCCCGCCCAGTAGATATCGGGCTGCAGAATGTCGAGCGCCTCTGCGTCGATAAATTCCTTCATGCCCCAGCGGGTGTAGTGGTGCTCGGCTCCTGAAAGCGGAATGTTCGTTGCTTCCCTGATCTTTCGGTAAGAATCGATACGGTCGGGCATGGCGACTTCCTCGAGCCACCTCGGGTGTGTGTCTTCGATCGCCTCGGCCAGTTTGATGACGCAGTTCACGTCCATCGACTGCCAGCAGTCGAGCATGATGTCATCGTCATCGCCAAGTGTTTTGCGTAGCGTTTCGGCCAGTTCGACGTTCTTCCTGAATCCTTCGGCGCCCGACATCGGGCCGTGTCGGAAAAACCATTTCTGGGCGGTGTAACCAAGCTCCTGGAACTGTTTTGCCCGCTC
The DNA here is from genome assembly GCA_913048295.1 of uncultured Dehalococcoidia bacterium. Lineage (GTDB taxonomy): Bacteria > Chloroflexota > Dehalococcoidia > Lucifugimonadales > Lucifugimonadaceae > Lucifugimonas. The sequence goes on along the minus strand of CAJWWK010000015.1, from coordinate 19,888 downwards.
GGCGACAAGTCCCATGTCCAGCACGTCGTATCCGAGCATGGATGCGTAAGCGGGAACTTCGCTGCGCGTGGGGCCGCCGATGATCGAATAGGCAGGAACGTCGAGGTAGCGACCCTTGAGGTCCCACAGAGCGTTGTCGATGGCGCTAATGGCGATCATCGTGTTGCCCTGTCGACCGTGTACTGCTGAACGGTGGAGCACATCCCAGATGAACTCGGTTGCCAGCGGATCGCGATCTATCAGGAAGCTTGCCAACTGGTCTTCGATGATGAACGCGATCGCTTTATCCATCGGACCGCCGATTCCGACTACCCCCTCGTCGGTCTCGATCTGCACAAAGTAGGCATCGTGGGCGATTTCACTTGTGGCCGTCTGGTCGTTCCACTCCACCCGTTTCGCCGTATCGCGGAATTCCGGGTACACGTCGAGCGGCTGTACGAGTCGCTCTTCCCAGAATCGGCCATCGGTTTCGATAGTCCCAAAAACGTGTCGTAGCCTGATTTTTTCGATCTTCATGTTTTTGCTTCTCTGTTTTCGATAATTTCAAGAATCCCGAGGATTAGGGTTGCGAGCAGAACATGATCGGGCGACTTTACCGCAAACGGTTCATGCACGCTGGCGTGGCGGGCTATTTCTGGAGCGACTCGATTATTTCGCGGGCCTTTGCGGGCCAATCTACAGTGGTCCCAACCGCTCCCGATCGGTACGCGCGCCTGAGCGCAGCTTTCGAATTGTCGATGCCCCACGTGCGCACGACCAGCCCTGCCGAGTTCGCGTCGGTCATTTGTTTTTTAGTGACCCTGCCGGCGTTCGGGTAGATGCCTGAGAGTCCGAGTTTTGTTGCGGCCTGAACTGTACCCCCATCGATTTTCTGAACTAACCAGCCGTGGGCGATGGTTGGCATAAGCGCAATTGAGCGTTCAAGTTGTTCGAAGTGGAACGATGAGATCGTCACGCCGGGTGCTACGCTGTCGCCGGTGTGCTGGTCGAGCCAGCCCCACTGGTCTAGCGATTTCATGGCGGTGGTCGCGAGTTCGGGCTGTGTCGATTTGAGCTCGAGGTGGACATGGGCCCTGCCAGCGTACCGCTCGAGAAAGTCGTCGAGTGTCGGCACGAACGCCTCGGGGTAGGCCAGCGGACCGTGAACGCCAGCGCCGTCTTCAGGTCCCTCGAACCAGAGCCCGGCGTTCAACGACTTCATCTTCGCAATCGAGGTTTCTGCGACGGGGCCGGTGGCGTCGGTCGTTCGGTCGAGTGTGTCGTCGTGGATCAGCACCAGGACGCCGTCACTCGTCGACTGAACATCAGTTTCAAAGTTGTCGAAGCCGAGTTCAAGTGCGAGGTCGAACGATTCGAAAGTGTTTTCGGGTGCGTCGTACGATGCCCCTCGGTGGGCGATCAGGGTGAATTCGGGATTCTTGTTTTTACCGGGCAACGGGGTTATAAAACTCGGCAGCAGTCAGGGCGAATATTCATCGAAGTGTATGTGACACCGGTCAATATCGCCGTACAATCTCGCCGTGCCAGTCAATAAAACATTCAATTCGTTCGCCGATGCCGTTGCCGACATCCCACCGGGCTCGTCGATCATGATCGGCGGTTTCGGTGGTGCGGGCGGACAGCCGACCAGGCTGATGCTCGCCCTGCGAGATTTGGGTGTTGGCGACCTGACGATTATCGGCAATGTCGCTGGAATATCCAAAACGACTGGGTACGGCTGGCCCGATGACCTTGAGCCGATCGACCAGGGGATGTTTTTCGAGAGCGGCCAGGCCACGAAGATCATCTGCTCCTTCCCCGTACCCAGTACCACGAACCCGTTGAGCGAAATCGAGAAGGCCTGGCGCGAAGATCGTGCGGAGGTCGATATCGTGCCGCAGGGTACTCTGATCGAACGGATTCGTTCGGCCGGTGCCGGCATTCCCGCTTTCTACACGCCGACGGGCGTCGGGACTCCCACAGCAGAGGGACGAGAGACGCGGGAGTTCGAGGGTCGCACCTATCTGTTGGAGCACGCCCTGCATGCCGACTACGCGCTGATTCGGGCACAGAAGGCCGATACCCGGGGCAATCTGCAGTACATCGGTACATCGCGGGCATTTAACCCCGCCATGGCAACCGCTGCAAAGGTCACGATCGTTGAGGTCGACGAGATTGTTGAACCGGGCGGGATCGACGCCGAGCGGGTCGGCACGCTGAGCACTTACGTTGATCGGATTGTGCAGCGGGAGGCGGGGGATCCTTTGCCATGAGGTGGGTTAATCCCCTCTCCCTCGCAGGGAGAGGGTCAGGGTGTGGCTGGTCGCTTTGCGGGCGGCAACATTGGTCGCCGTGTGGCTCACCACGCGTGCCGATGGCAACCAACCCACCCTCTAACTCCCACCCTGCAAGGGAGGGAGAACGACAGCCAGCCCCTCTCTTCCCCTGGAGAAGAATCGATAGAGAAATGATTTCTAAGTGACACAGAACCTGATCGATCCCGCTCCGCGCCTTGACCGGGCAGCCATCGCAAAGCGGGCCGCACGCGACCTCGTTGACGGATCGACCGTGAACCTGGGAATTGGCATTCCAGCTTTGTGCGCCGACTTTTTGCCCGCCGGAGTCGAGTTGAGATACCACGCCGAAAACGGCGTTCTCGGCTTTGAAGACCTGGCACCTCCGGGCGAGGGCGACCCGAACCTCATGGACGCCGGCGGAAAGTTCCCGCGACACGTGCCGGGGATGGCTTTCTTCGATTCTGTCGAATCGTTCAACCTGATCCGCGGCGGTCACATCGACGTGACAGTGCTCGGAGCGCTGCAGGTCTCAAGAAACGGGGACCTTGCAAACTGGATGATTCCAAAGCGCGGGATAGGCAGCATCGGCGGGGCGATGGACCTCGCTGCAAATGCCAGGCGCGTGCTCATTGCGATGGAGCACACAGTTCGAGGTGATATCTCAAAGATAGTTAACGAGTGCACGTTCCCACTGACGGCCCCGGCCTGCGTCGATGAGATTGTCACCGATATTGCCGTGATCGAAATCGACAGGGCGCGCGGCCGCCTCGTATTAAAGGAAGTGGCACCGGGGTGGTCGTTCGACGATGTGCAGGCCCGAACCGAAGCCGAGCTCGATGCCGATGGCACCGTGGGCCTGATGGCGTAACTGGTCGGCTGGCTGGACCGACCGGCACGCCCTTTTGCCGGTTTGGCCCTTTGCCCACAAGGTGAGTAGACTTGCCGCTTGGTGACCACAGATAAACCCTCGGCTCCGATTACTCCCGCAGACCAGGATCCCGGCGGGCAGGATGCGACTGAATCGTTCGATGAGTTTCGCAATTCGTTTTTTTGCGGTTCTCGCACCGACCTCTTCCACAAGTGGTTTAAAGCCGGGCCCGAGGAGATTGCCGATGAATATCTTCAAGAACTCCTGCGGCTGACCGGGCAGCTGATCGACGACGGCGATACCGAGCCAATTGTCGAGGTCATCGTGCTCGCCCAGTCGAAAGCGTACGCAGGAGCGGGCCACTTCGTTTATGACACCGGGCCGTTCGCAACACTGTAGCAACCGCTATCGGAAAGCCGAGTCGCACTGCTTACGACTACAGGTCATTTTGCCGAAGGTGACGATCCCGACCCCTTCGGCATGGAAAATCTGACACAGGGCCAGGTCGTGAAGATGTCGGTCGAGATGGGCAAGGCCGATCCGACACTCTCTGAAGTTCCGGTGTCGACAACGCGCGACAGGACGCGGGTCCGGCACACCTGTTACGACATCCGGGCCGCCAAAGCCGATCGCAACACTTCCTTCCCGATCGACCGCATGTTGGAACTCGAAAAAGACGGTGTGATCGGTAAATTCGTGGACCCTGCTTTTTCATTTGTTGGACTGACCTCGCAGCTACGTCTGCGCAAACAGATTGCACCCGCCTAGGCAGAGCGAGCGAAGTCGGCTGGTGCCCAGGGCGCGGTGCTGGTTCCGGTCTGACCTGTGTGCCACGTGTCGGTCGGGCACGTAGCCAGGGCGTTTGAGGACGCGGGGATTCCGAGCGTCATAATCATGTCAACTGTGTTCAAAGACCGAACAGTGCCGATGAGCCACGCGCGGGTACTGTTGACACCGCACCCAATGGGGCACCCCCTTTCGGCGCTTTTCGATGTCGAAAAGCAACGTGCCGTGCTGATGGCGGGCCTGGACCTTCTCGAGATGGCGGTCGCGGTCGCGACGGTGGTCGAATATTCCGATGCGTATCGGACCGGTCAGGCCCCGGCAGAACGAGGCGGCGGGAGGCCGTTCCGGCTTCTGGAAGCGATACGAGGCGATCGGATACTGGATGCTCCTGGCAATCATCCTGGCGCTGGTGATCCTGTTTCTAGTCTCGTCGGCCATAGACAGCAGGGACGCGAGAGAAACCGAGTCGACCGTGAGCGCAACGCTGTTCGTTCCCGAGACTGAAACCGCAGTAGTGGAAGAGCCGTTGGAAACCGCGGAATAGCGAAGGCGTTTTGTTCCGCTCGTCGTCGGACGACTTGGTCGCCCGTCGCAATCTACCCTCCCCCTGACCCTCTCCCCAAGGAGGGGGAGCGCATTGCCCCGGGCGAGCGAGGGGCGTCGGCAAACTTTGCAAGGTAGTCAAGCGCGAAGGTAATTACAGGCCTTGGCGTGCCCAGCGGAGCTGCATACGCAACCAAGTCGTCCGACGACGACCGGAGCTAACGCATGTAAACTCGAACTATGTTTGAGTCACTTTCCGACAAACTTGTTGGTGTGTTCGGGAGGCTTACCAGCAGGGGCAAGCTTTCTGAAAAAGATATCGATGCCGCGCTACGCGAGGTGAGGCTCGCACTGCTCGAGGCCGATGTCGACTTCAAGGTCGCCCGTCAGTTTGTGAAAACGGTTAAAGAGCGTGCAGACGGCGACAGGATTTTCGCTTCGCTCACCCCCGGCCAGTCGGTCATCCGCATCGTTCAGGAAGAACTGGCCGAAATGCTTGGTGGCGAGGCCGCAGAACTTGCCCGGGCCGAACGACCGCCGAGCGTCATCATGCTGATTGGTCTGCAGGGCTCAGGTAAGACTACCCTGGCTGCGAAGCTCGCACTCGCGCTCCGAAAAGACAAGCAGTCAGTAATGATGACAGCGTGCGACCTGCAGCGGCCCGCGGCTGTCGACCAACTGACGCAGCTGGGCAAGCAGCTTGATATCAGCGTGTACTCAGAAGAACCAACGAGTTCAACTCCCGTAAAAGTAGCCCGGGCAGCAGTGAAAAAGGCGGCGAGGGAGAACGTTCACTACCTGATCCTCGATACGGCCGGTCGGCTGGCGATCGACGACGAGCTGATGAGCGAACTCGAGGAGATTCGGGACGCGACTTCTCCGGTGGAAACTCTGCTTGTGCTCGATGCCATGACAGGTCAGGACGCCGTGCGGTCGGGGAGCGAGTTTAGTTCTCGCATCGGCGTGACCGGAATGGTGCTCACCAAAATGGACGGTGATGCACGTGGTGGCGCGGCCCTTTCGATGAGATCGGTTACGGGAGTCCCGATCAAGTACATCTCCATCGGTGAGCGGCCCGACCAGTTCGAGGTGTATCACCCCGACCGAATCGCATCGCGAATCCTCGGCATGGGCGATGTCGAATCGCTGATCCAGAAGGCCGAAACCCAATTCGATACGGACCAGGCGCTGGCACTGGAACAGAAGATCAGGAAGAATCAGTTCGATTTGAACGACATGCTGCAGCAGTTCCAGGCGATTAAGAAGATGGGCTCGCTGACCGACATTCTCGGTATGATCCCCAGTATGGGAGCGCTACGGGGCAAGTTTAACCCGAAGGACCTCGATGAACGGCGCATGGCGCAGGTCGAGGCGATTATCCACTCGATGACGGCTGCCGAACGGCGGGAGCCTTCCATCATTAACGGTTCGAGACGCAAGAGGATTGCCAACGGTGCGGGAAGCACACCTGCCCAAGTGAACCAGCTGCTTGCCCAGTTCAAGCAGATGCAAAAGATGATGAAGAAGATGGCCGGGCCGGGGGGCAAGCGTGCGCTGATGGGGATGATCGGCAAGAGCTAGAGTTTGGTCCGGGCGTGGTGTTATTAGCTCCGGGCGTCAGAGGCTGACTTGGTCGCGCGTCGCATACCTCCCTCTCTCCCTCTCCCCCGGTCCGGGGGAGAGGGAGGTTGGTTCCGGGGGTGGGCACCCCGCGCGCCCGGAGCCTAACGGTTAGACTCGAACTCCTCATAGTTAGCGCCCTGCTACTCACACAACAATGCACCCGGAGTCTTATTCGATATGACCGTCGCCCATCTTCGCACCTATACGATCAACAAAGGCATGATGGACGACTGGCTGGCCCTCTTTCCGAAGCTCATCCCAGTGATGGAAGACGCGGGCATCAAAGTTGAAAGCACCTGGGTTAACGAAGAGCGCACGAAGTTCATCTGGATTCGATCATACGGCGATTCTGTAGAGAACATCGCAACGGCAGAGGCTGCGTTCTATGGCAGCGAGTGGTGGCTTGCCAACGTTGTGCACGTCCGGAGTCACCTTGCTCACCGTGAAATCGTCCAGATTGAGACAGTCTGAGTCAGTTGGATTGGAAAACTAACTCAGGACCCCGAGCACCGCGTCGTCGATATCAGGTCGACCGCGCAAGAAGTCGCTGGCGGAAACGCCCTGGCGACCCTCCAGTTGGAGTCGGGTGATTTCGAGCGGACCGCTGCCGCTGCCGACAAAAAGTTTTCCGCCATTAACGATCACCCTGCCCGAGTCGTCAACCGCGTCTATCCTGCCAGAAAGATTTACGTCGAGGATTTTCAGACCCTTGTCGTTCCAGGACGTGAACGTTCCGGGCCACGGGTCGTAAGCCCTGATCATGCGGTCGATCTGCTCGGCCGGTAGCGACCAGTCGATTTCGCCATCGGAGCGGGCAATAAGTCTTGTCACAGTCGCTTTCGAATCGTCCTGCGGTGTTGCAACAATCGTGACATCTTCCAGACCGTCAAGCACAGCGGGAAGCATGGAGGCCCCTTCCTCAAAGAGCCTGCCCTGTAATTCGCCGGCGCGCTCTTTGCCCGTGAGCACGATCGGTGGCGATTGCGCAAGGACCGGCCCGGTGTCCATACCCTCGTCAAGGAGCATCACCGTGACGCCCGTCTGCCTCTGACCATCGAGTATCGCGGTGACGACCGGGCTGGGTCCCCGATACATCGGCAGCAGCGACGGGTGGACGTTCACCACGCCCATGGGTGGCACCGCGAGGAGTTCAGCGGGGAGGATGCGCCCGTACGCCACAACGACAAATACGTCGGCGTTTGCAGCGACCATGCGGTCGGGCTCTATGGCGGGGTCGAGAATTCTCGGCGTGAAGACTGGCAGACCCTGCTGTTCGGCGAACAGTTTGACCGGTGTCGGGGATTTTGCCAGCCCGCGCCCGGCGCTGCGATCGGGCCGCGTGTAAACGCCAACCACATCGTGGCCGACCGACAGAAGCGTCTCAAGCGAACGTGCGGCTTCGCGTGGCGAGCCAAAGAAAATAATGTGCATTCCACAACTTTAAGGCTGATTAAATTTTGTCGCGCCGGGCGCGGCGCGGTTAAAACGCCCGCCCGCTTGGGGGAGCATCCGGTCGCCCGGTGTCCATTAAAGTGGCTCCTCAAACTGGAGCGTGAACGAAGTCACAATATCTCGTGGAAATTACCAAAAAATCTGGGATAATTACCCCCCCGGTGGGGTTGCATACCTCAACCCATTGCATGGTACGGTTGCCCCCAGACCGGCACCACCTCAGGCGACGTCCAGCCGCCGAATACGACGGTCATTGTGATCCACATATGCGGGTGAAATTTCATTAAACCGACTGGTTCGGTTGCGGGTGATCATTGCTCGAAAATTGCGAGGGCTTGGCGACGGAAAACGCACGGAAAATATGGTCAGCGGCGCTGGGCCAGCTCCAACTAGAAATCCCCAGACCAAATTATGAAACATGGTTAAAGCCCACTTCAGCGGTGGGATTGACCGGTGACACGCTTTCAATATCTACCCCGAGCCCTTTCGCGGCTGAAATGCTCGAAAAGCGGCTGTCTGGAACAATTCACCGCACAGTGTCGCGCCTCGCGGGCCGGAAGCTCGTAGTCGAGTTCAAAGTTGTGGGTGCGGACGGCACCGCTGGCACTGATCGGGCAGACGAGAGCGTTGTTGGCGACCGGAGTGGGGATCTCGAATACGGACCGGATATAGGTACCTCTGCCCGCGGGGTCGACTACGCCAGGTCTTACGCCCTGAAGCCTTCGTTTAACTTCGACACTTTTGTCGTTGGACCATCGAACCGGCTCGCCCAGGCGGCAGCGGCAAAGGTCGCCGAAGCACCCGGCACCGTCTACAACCCGCTTTATATCTATTCTGAAGTCGGCCTCGGGAAGACCCACCTTCTGCATGCGATCGGACATGTGTTGAGTGCGCGCGGCCAAAAAGTGATGTACGTGAGCAGTGAACGTTTCACCAACGAGTACATCAGCGCCATACGCGAAGGTTCCGCGAATCGGTTCCGCGAGCGATATCGGAGTGCCGACGTTCTGCTTGTCGACGATATCCAGTTCATATCATCCAAGCCACAGACCCAGGAAGGCTTCTTCCATACTTTCAACGAGCTGCACATGGCTGGCAAGCAAATAGTGGTGACCGGTGACGAACCGGCGAGCAAGAGCCTGCTGCAGGAGCGGATTCAATCCCGGCTTGCCGGTGGTCTTGAGGTCGACCTGCAACCGCCCGACTATGAATCGCGGTACGCGATCCTCCAGAGTAAGGCCCCCGAGCTCCAACCCGCGGTGCTCGATCAGATTGCCCAGCGGGCCCACCAGAATGTCCGCGAACTTGAAGGTGCCCTGAACCGGGTCATCGCCTATTCACAGCTGGTGGGCAGTCCGGTGACGCCCGCACTTTCGGAGCTGGCCCTGAAGAGCCTCCTTGCACAAACGCCAAACGATGTCACGACGGTCGACGAGGTGTTATCGGCTATCTCGGAGTTCACGGGCGTTTCGGTTGATCGGATCGTCGGCAAGAAACGCGACAAAGTGACGTCAGAGGCGCGCCGAATGGCGATGTACATGCTGCGGGAAGACGCGCACCTCACATCGACAAGAGTGGGTCAGGCGCTCGGCGGCAAGGACCACTCGACTGTGCTTTACGCCCAGAAGCGATTTGGGGAACTGCTCGAAACCGACAGTTCGGTGCGGCAACACCTTGCCTCGGTCAGAGACATTGTTATCAGGGCGCGCAGGGTTTCCGTATCGACTGACTGAGCGCCCGGTCCTGCCGGTCAGGTGCTGCCATCACGACTGGAAATGGGTTGGTTACCGGCTAGAGTGTGTGAGCCGAACCCACGTGCCAAACGGAGGAAACTGCTTCATGTTCCTCGATGCGATAGTCCGCCTTTACGCCCAGAAGCGTGAAGTGAACAAACACATTCTCGATGTGGCCGAGCATCTCTCAAGCGATGAGCTAACTTCGGTGATCGTCGAAGGTCAGCCCTCGATTAGAGACACTCTGTTCCACATGTTCCATGTGATCGAAAGCCACTTCGCCTGATGGGACTTCAGCGCCGATGGAGTAACTCCAACGCTCAGGGAGCTCTCGCCGGAGGATTTTCCTAGCCTGAGCAGCTTAAAGGTCCTGGCCAACGCGGTCAACGAGAGGGTCGATCTCTGCATTCAATCCCTCGAGTCCAATGAAGATATAGACCGCATATTTGAGCGCGGATTTCCTGATGGCAGCAGCAATAAACGCGTCCGCTAGGAGATACTTCTTCACGTGATAAATCACGGCACCCAGCACCGCAGCGAGGTGGCAATGATGCTCACAAAACTAGGCCATTCGCCCGTCGACACGGAGATTCTTTAGACCACTGCCGACACGTCTGTGGATCGCCTGTTGGTTAATGCCAGCGATCTCGTCTGGTCCAGTGGAAAACACCGACATATCTCGCGGCTAAACGGGCAGAAATTATGGATTACCGGAAGCTGGAACCTGTCTCTGAAGTACGTATTTTCACGTACTCCACTTACGTGCTGGCACTCACCTATCATTCCGACATTAAAACGGTAGTTGCCAACCAATAACCAACAGCGGTCTTATACTCAGATCAAGAAGGTTTTTCACATATCAACATTGTTTACTGATAATACGGTTAACTAACAGTAATAATTCGTTGGTCCAGTTTTCCACATGCTTGATTCAGCAGTAATAGAAGTCAGGGCCGGCAACGGCGGCGATGGAATAGTCGCTTTCATAAGGGAAGCGCTCATGCCGCGCGGAGGACCCGGTGGTGGTGACGGTGGCCGGGGCGGCGATGTGACGCTGATTGCCGATTCTTCACTCAACACGCTGACGAAATTCCACTGGCAACCACATTTCATCGCCAATAACGGTACGCGGGGCGATGGTCATAACCGAAACGGGGCCAACGGCGATTCGGTCGAAGTGACGGTACCGGTCGGAACTGAAGTGTGGATATGGGAAGACGGTACCGACAAGCAACTGATCGGAGACCTGAACAGGCCGGGTCAAAGGATGATCGTGGCCGAGGGTGGTCGAGGGGGCTGGGGCAATGCGCATTTTGTTTCGGCTACGCACCAGGAACCGCTGCTGGCCGAGGCTGGAGAATTTGGTGAGATACGCAAGGTCAGGCTCAATCTGAAGCTACTGGCGGATATCGGTCTCGTCGGTATGCCCAATGCTGGAAAGTCGAGCATATTGACGGCTATCAGCGCCGCCCGCCCGAAGATAGCCGATTATCCCTTCACAACACTCGAACCCGTGCTGGGTGTCGTCGAACACGGTCCACAGGCATTTGTAGTTGTGGATATCCCCGGCCTGATCGCAGGTGCCCACAAAGGTGTCGGGCTCGGTGACGAGTTCCTGAAGCATGTGCAGCGCACGCGGGTCCTCGTGCACGTTGTGGATGGCAGCGAGGACGACGTGCCGGGGCGAATAAAAACTATTAACGATGAGATTAGGCAATTCGACCCTGAACTTGCCAGACGGCCCCAGATCCTCGCGGTTAACAAGCTCGACCTCGACGAGGTTTCGGTGCTGCTGGATGAGATCAAAGAAGGCCTGGAGGGTGTCGACGGACTTCACTCACAGACCTTTTTCGTCTCGGCCGCCACTTACGACGGACTGGACGACCTGAAACAGGCCATGTTCCACGTCCTCGAGGCGGCGAACACGGAGCTTGAGACGACAGCCGGAACCGAGATTTCAGAAGAAGAAATCCCCGTGATACGTCCGAAAGTAAACAGGTCGACCGACGTGATTGTGCGCGAGCCGGGAGGCGCACTCCGAATCGTTCACCAGAAGGCAGTGCGACTGGCCAGGGGCAGCAACCTCGATTCCTGGGAGGCACGCATACAGTTTCAGCACCGGTTGGAGCAGTTGAAGGTCACAAAAGCGCTCCGTGACGCCGGGATCGAAACTGGCGATACGGTCGTGATCGGCAACTGGGAATTCGACTGGGATTAGTTTTTTCATGGGCCTTGTATCGAATAGCAGTGTTACGGCGTCGGCCAGTTCTGTAGGTGTACTCGGCGGTACGTTCGACCCGGTGCACAGCGGGCACCTGGCGATCGCCGAAGCCGTGCGGAACGAACTCGGCCTGGACGTTGTTCTATTCGTTGTGGCCGCCGACCAGTGGCTGCGGTCCGTTCCCCCGGTCGCAAGCGCGGCCGCACGGTTCGCAATGGTCGAGCGGGCTGTGGAGGATTCAGCCGGTCTTGAGGCTTCGGATGTAGACATTGTCCGTGGTGGCTCGACTTACACGGCCGACACACTGGTCGATTTGCGCGAACGACTGGTCGGAGCGACGGAACTCCACTTGATCGTAGGAGCTGATTCGGCAATGTCGATGGACCGCTGGAAACGTGCCGATGAGATCGGGTCGCTTGCCCGCGTGGTAGTGGTTGGAAGGCCGGGCCTGGAGTTCGATGGGCGACTAGCGAAATCACATCCTGCGGAAGGGGCAGTGTATGTTGAAGGACCGATGGTCGACGTCTCAGCAACCGCGATTAGAGACCGGGTCCAGGCTGAAAAATCGATCACCGGGCTAGTGCCCGATTCAGTCGCGGACTACATCGCGGCGAACGAGTTTTATCGCTAACGGGAGATCTTATGGCCGACGATCTTGATATGAGGGAAATCGCAGAGCGACTTTATGCACGCGCGCTGGAACTCGATTCGCTGAAGTACGGTGACTTCACCCTCTCATCGGGCCAGAAGAGCACCTACTACTTCGACGGCAGGATGCTTTCGACCGATCCCGAGGGAGCCGACTTGATTTCCGAAGCTTTTTTGTCTGCGATAAACGAAACCGGGGCCCAGGCGTTCGGCGGGCCGACGGTTGCTGCAGTGCCGATCGTGGGTGCCCTGGCGCTGCGTGCCAGTCGCCACCACAAAGACCTGGCCGGATTTTTCGTTCGGCCCGAGGCTAAAGAACACGGAGCAGGCAAGCAGATCGAAGGCAACCTGAAACCCGGCATGAAGGTGGCCGCTTTCGACGACACGGTCTCGACCGGTGGGAGCCTGCTCGAAGCGATCGATGCGGTCGAGGCGTTCGGGTGCAAGGTTGTGCTTGTCATGGCCATACTCGATCGGCACCAGGGCGGTAGCGGCGAGATCGAACGTCGCGGTATCCCGTTTTTCAAGCTCTGGGAATCGACTCCCGAGGGCAAGGTGACGCTGGCGTCATTCCCCGAGCTCGCAAGCGACACCCCCTGAGATGTCGTTACGTGTCGCCGCGGTTGAGAGGTAGCGCTTCGGGTTGGTCATGAACACTCCTTCCATCAGCCAACTACATGAAATATGGGATGCGGTCGCCGACCGTACAGGGTGGGATTTCAGTCGACTCAACGTGAAGCGCGCGCCAGTGCCCTAGGTTTATTCCGCCGTGGTGAGAGACCTGCTTGGCGGAACCGAAAAAGTGCTCGATGTAGGAACCGTCGGGGGTGAAAAGCTGGTCCAGCTGGCCGATGCCTTCGGTTCGGCAACGGGCATCGACATCGAACCGGAGATGGTCGAGACGGCCCGCCATAACCTTCCTGTCGAACTGTTAGGCCGGATCGACTTTCGCAACGGCACAGCCCGATCGACCGGCATGCAGGATTCATCTGTCGAAGTGGTGCTCAACCGGCACTCGGTTGTTGACGTACCCGAGACCGCCAGAGTGTTGAGGCCGGGAGGCCTGTTTATCAGCCAACACGTGGGCGAGAGAAATCTTGCCGCCGTTGTCTCGCCGTTCGGCGGCCAGAAGTTCGACGGGGATCAGCACCCCGAGATCGTTCGGGATTCGTTTCTGAGTAACGGATTTAAGGTTGAGCGATTCGAGGAATACGACGTCGATTACGAGTTCCTTGATCTCGAATCGCTGTTTTTTCAGATCAAGGCAATCGGGGCGTATCTACCAGTTGAACTTAAATTCGAACATATTGCTGAAGCATTGCTACGGGTAGTGACCGGAACCGCGACCCCGGTGGGTCGTTACCGATCGAATGAGCACCGGTGGCTGACGGTCGCCCGGGCAGGATAGAACTGGAGAGGCCCTTCGACAGGCTCAGGACGAGGCCCTTCGATAATAGGAACAGGGTGGGTAACGCGCGACGCAGTGTGAATGCCGCGTCGCAAAACTTCTCACACTGAAGTCGGTCTCCCTAGGGGAGCACCCCGCGCGACAACGCCACGGGTCCCTCCGCAGGGGTCGGGACGCGTTGCTGATGAGGCGCTACCACACCAGCAGCGATAACACCCGTCGACCTTTCGGCAACCGTGGCTGTGCCACCGCTTACACGTCGAGGTTTTTTACTTCCAGCGCGTTTGCACGGATGAAGTTCCGGCGGGGCTCTACATCGTCGCCCATCAGGGTGCGGAAGATGTCGTCGGCCGCCATTGCGTCTTCAGCCGTAACCCTGAGCATTACCCGCTCATCGGGGTCCATCGTGGTCTCCCACAGTTGCTCGGGGTTCATTTCGCCCAGACCCTTGTAGCGCTGAACGTTCACTCCCGACCGGTCGGAGGCGTTGTCGAGCGTCTCTGGCAGATCGGCCCATGCGATGTCGGTGGCGATCACATTGTCGCCCTTGGTCACTGTCAGCTTGCCCGCTTCGAGAATCTGCCGGACTGTCGGGTAGATCATCTTGAGGCGCATTATCGCCGGGTTCTGGTAGATCTCCCTGGTCAGCGTGTATCCGTCGATCTCGTAAGTGCGGTCGGGAAGGACCACCGGCTCGACATCTTCGACCTCTTCAGCCTCTGTCGCTTCGGCCAGATCTGAAGTCTCATCTCCGTCTTCCGCGACCGGGGTTGCCTCGTCTCCCTCTTCGTTGAACAGCGACGCCTGCTCCAACTCAGATTCTGTCGATTCTGGCAGCTCTTCCGCCACGGTTTCGAGCTCTATCTCAGGCTCGGGCGGTCGCTCTGGACGGAAATCAAGCGCCTGGTACTCGGGGTCTTTAATGAGCTTTTCGAGGACGCTGTCCGGTACCTGGAGTACCTTCGCAACTTCCAGGGAATCGGCGTAGTCGCGCAGCGGTGTGAGGATGCGGCCAATCCGGGTATTTTTCAGATGGATGGCGGGGTCGGACTTTGCGGTGACTACGATCGAGCCGTACAAGCGGTTCGCGGTCCATTCATCGAGCTCGGCCTCGGAGTAGAGCCACTTCGCCGACCTGCCCTTGGAGGCGCGGTAGAGAGGCGGTTGTGCGATGTACAGGTGCCCGTTGCCGATTATCTGGGGCATGTTTCTGAAGAAGAACGTGAGCAACAGCGTGCGGATGTGGGCGCCATCGACATCGGCGTCGGTCATGATGATGACGCGGTGGTAGCGGAGCCTCTCTTCGTCGTAGTCCTCGCCGAGGCCAGCACCGAGTGCGGTGATGAGCGCGGCGATTTCCTCGTGCGCCAGCATTCGTTCGGGTCGGGCCTTTTCGACATTCAGAATCTTGCCGCGCAGCGGCAGGATGGCCTGGAACTGTCGGTCCCGGCCCTGCTTGGCCGAGCCTCCGGCCGATTCACCCTCAACGATGTATATCTCGGAGTTGGCCGGGTCTTTCTCGGTGCAGTCGGCGAGCTTGCCGGGCAGCGACCCGCCGTCCATCGCGTTCTTACGGATGACGAGGTCGCGGGCCTTCTTGGCGGCCTCGCGAGCGCGTGCTGCCGTCGTTGACTTGTTGATGATCAACCGGCCGTCGTTGGGGTTGTCCTCCAGGAACTGGCCAAGCCGGAGGCCGACCACCTGTTCGACCGCTCCCTTCACCTCCGGGTTTCCGAGCCGACCCTTGGTTTGGCCTTCGAACTGCGGATCTTTGATCTTCACACTAATGACGGCCATCAGGCCTTCACGGACGTCCTCGCCGGAAAGGCTCTTGATATCGTCCTTACCTGTGCCGAGCAGCTTGTTTTTGCGCGCGTAATCGTTCAGCACCCTCGTGAGTGCGGAACGGAAGCCGGTTACGTGGGAACCGCCATCGCCGGTGCGGATGACATTGGCGAACGAAAGGCAGTTTTCGATAAACGATTCGTTGTACTGGAGGGCGACCTCCACGACGACCTCATCGATCGTATCCTCCACGTACAGGACGTTCGGGTGGACCGAACCGCGATTGCGGTTGAGCGACCGCACGAAGCTCTGCACCCCACCGTCAAAAAGGTAGGTGACTTCGTTGAACGGCCACCGGTCCTCGTGCCAGTCCGACTTCAGGTGAATTGTCAGGCCCTGGTTCAGATAGGCCATTTCCTTGAAGCGGCCCGAAATCGCGTCCCAGCCGTAGTCGATCACAGGGAATATCTCGTAGTCCGGCATCCATGAGACGGTCGTTCCGGTGCCCGGCGTATCGTCCCTGGTTTGATCACGGACCTCTACTTCGCTAACGGTCTTGCCGCGCTCGTACCGTTGCGTATTGACTGTTTTGCTGCGCCGTACTTCGACTTCGGTCCAAACGGAAAGCGCGTTGACCAATGAGACGCCAACTCCGTGCAGACCACCCGACACCTGGTAACCCTTGTCTCCGAATTTACCTCCGGCATGGAGGGTTGTCATAACCGTTTCCAGCGCGGAAAGGCCGGTCTTCTTGTGCATGTCGACAGGAATCCCGCGGCCATCGTCGACGACCGTTACGGATCCGTCCCGGTGAATCGTTACATCGATTCGGGTTGCGAACCCGGCCATCGCTTCATCGACGCTGTTATCGACGATTTCGCGCACAAGGTGGAACACGCCTTCAGGACCGGTCGTACCGATGTACATGCCCGGTCGCTTGCGGACGGCCTCAAGGCCCTCCATCACGGTGATATCGTCGGCGTTGTATTTCGCGGAGCCGGCAGTTTTCTTAGAACTACCGTTTTTTCGCGTTGCCATGCGTGGTCCTTGCCATGGGATGTGATCTGCGGATTCAGCCCGGACTGAAATCAGTTTTGTACTGCCGACCCGAACACAACTCGAGCTTTTGTGTCGCGCCTGTCAGGAGCAGGAAAACTGAGGTCGAACCGGGATTGATTCGCGTACGTTTGCGTAAACTGCAAACACTACCTTCATAATACCATTTTCTGGGTCTCTCCGCTCAGTTTGCGCCCAGTACAAAAATCGGTCAGATTTTTTTGTGCAGCCTGACAATTTCGAAGGCAAGAGTTCGAACATGGGTTTATCAGATCTTCAGTACGGCGTGATTGCGCTGGGAATTCTCACCGCGGTGAACGTCGTCTCGGTAATCGCGATCTGGTGGGACAAGCGCCGGGCGTCGAAGGGGCATAGGCGGATTCGCGAGGAGACACTTTTAGTTTGGGCACTAGTTGGCGGGTGGCCCGGTGGCATCTGGGCAATGCGCAGGTTCAGGCACAAGACTTCTAAACGGTCGTTCATCGCCAGGTACGTGCTGGCGGTCGGGCTGAACATGGCCGCGATATCTGGCATCGGTTATGCGGCGATTGCGTAGGCGAACCGTCGTGCACAAGTCACACGAGTGATTCTGGCAGGTCTATAATCTCGCAAATCTGGCGATATTTACTGTTCCCCCGAACATGTTGTTTCCCCGGAATTTGTGATTGGCACCGAACTAAGTCGCTTCTGCTGCAAATGGCAACGGGCGCTGGTTTTTTCTGGACAGACCCGAGGGGTAAAACAACGTGGATATTGACCGCGATACGCTGATGCAGATGCTTCGCCGCATGTGGATGATTCGAAACTTCGAATTGAAGGTGATAGAGGTCCACTCTGCAGGCGAATTTACCGGGGCCGCCCACCCGTATATCGGCGAGGAAGCGGTGGCCGTCGGTGCCTGTGCCGCGCTCAACGATACCGACTACATCGCAGGCAACCACCGATCGCACGGACACCCAATTGCCAAGGGGGGCCGGGTCGACAAGGCCATGGCGGAGCTCTACGGCCGTGTGGACGGCTACTGCAAGGGCAAGGGCGGTTCGATGCACCTTGCCGACTTCTCGATCGGAATTCTCGGTGAGTCGGGAATTCTCGGGTCGTCGGTCCCGGTAGCAGTGGGCGCGGCGCTCGCGGCAAAAATCAGGGAAGAAAACTTCGTGTCGCTGGTGTTCTTCGGCGATGGCGCATCCAACCAGGGAGCGCTGCACGAGTCGATGAACCTCGCGTCGATCTGGAGCCTCCCTGTTATTTTCGTGTGTGAGAACAACCAGTATGCCGTCACGACTTCGTATGCAACAACGGTTTCGGTGGAGCATGTATCCGACCGCGCTTCCGCCTACAACATGCCGGGACTGCTCATCGACGGGCAGGACGCTATCGCAATGTACGAGGCGACTGTCGAGGCAGTGCGCAGGGCGAGGGCCGGAGAAGGCCCGACGCTCATCGAGGGTCTCACTTACAGGTTCGAGGAGCATTCGCTGGGACTGGGGCGGGTGCGCAGGGGCGAGTACCGGACCGAGGAAGAGATCGACAGCTGGCGTCAGCGCGACCCGATAGTGATCCACGAAGATCGGTTGATCTCGCAGGGCATCGCAAGCCGTGAGGAGTGCGATGCCGTGAACGCCGAGACGCAGCAGGAGGTTGACAGGGCAGTCGACTTTGCCCGCAACAGCCCGTTCCCTGAGGAAGCGGACCTGTATGAAGACATGTGGGCCAATCCAATCCCTCAGCCGTAGCAACTCTCGTCCGGGGTCTATTTCAAAAAATCAACGACGTTTTCTCACACCACAGGTAACCAATCAAAATGGCGCAGACCGTATTTATCGAAGCAATCAACCAGGCAATCGCCGAGGAGATGCGACGCGACGAGAGCGTGTTCATCATGGGTGAGGACATTCGCCTGGCCGTTTACGGCGCCACCGCGAACCTGCTGGGCGAATTTGGCGAAAAACGGGTGCTCGACACTCCGCTGTCGGAGAACGGGTTTTTCGGGGCGGCTGTTGGGGCCTCGCTTGTGGGCATGCGACCGGTCGTGGAGACGCTGACCAGCTTCATGTGGGTAGGCATGGACCAGCTCATTAGCCAGGCGGCCAAGATGCGTTACATGTTCGGTGGTCAGGCGACTCTGCCCGTGGTCTACCGGGCGACGATGTTCTATGGCGGCGGTTCGGCAGCTCACCACTCCGACCGCTCTTACCCGATGTTCATGAACATGCCCGGTCTCAAGATCATTATCCCGTCGAACCCGGCCGACATGAAGGGCCTTCTAAAGTCGGCAATCAGGGACGACGACCCGTGCATCGTGTTCGAGGATGGGACGCTGTTCGGGATGCGCGGCGAGGTGCCGGACGATTCGGAACTCCCGCTCGGTGAACTGATCGTTCCGTTTGGCGAGGCCAGGGTCGTTCAGGAAGGGACCGACTGCACGGTCGTGGGCATTGCGGCATCGGTAAACCATGCCGTGGCAGCTGCCGACCAGCTTGCGCAGGAGGGTATTTCCATTGAGGTGATCGACCCACGCACGCTGGTTCCGTTCGACAAGGCAACGGTGCTGAAGTCGGTTGAGAAGACCGGGAGGCTGGTGATTGCCGACCCTGCCCCCAAGGTGTGCAGCGCAGCTTCAGAGATTGCTTCGATCGTTGCTGAAGAGGGGTTCTGGGACCTGCAGGCGCCAATCCAGAAAGTTGCCTCTGAACAGGTCCACATTCCTTATACGCCAGCCCTCGAGAAGCTCGTGTACCCGAACACCGAAAAGATCGTCGCAGCCGTAAAGCGCACGCTGGACGTGTAGGTGTGGGGGCACGTCTACTGGGAGATTGATGGGTGCCGGCGCGGTTGGTGTGGTTGTGCTTCTTGGTAGATGCCTAAACTCGCGTCTCAGGACAGGCGCAGTGTTTTTGCCATGGTGCACTAGAATCAGATCATCAGCATCGTGCACCGTTACTGTGGCGCGAAAATGGATATCAGCCAGGTGACAGCTCGACGATTCAGTCGGTACTCGTCTCACACGTCAAGGGCCCAACCTCGCCCCGGAGTTTGCGTTGAATCCTGTTTTTGAGAACTGCAAGGCACTTACGTTTGATCTGTTCGGGACGGTGCTCGACCTTGGCGGATCGCTGACTCCGCATTTGAAGATTTTTCTGGATACGTGTGTGTCAGACCTGAAACCGGCCGCCATGTGGCAGCAGTTGCGTTACCGGCAGCGGATCGAGCAGTACCAGGATTCGATGGTCGAGCTCGGCCATACGGGGTATCTGGAGACGGCCCAGAAAGCGTTCGTGTACGTTGCGCGCCTCAACAGGCTCGACCCGACGCCGTCGCAGGTCGAGACCTTTATGTCGGGATGGCAGCAGCTTTCGCCGTTCCCTGAGTGCGTCGAGGCGCTCGATCGGCTCCAAACTCGATACAGGCTGATCGCCCTCTCGAACGGAAACCCGTGGTTTCTCGATCACCTGGTGAAAAACCGGATCAAATACGACTTCGACGATG